>JAGXLQ010000192.1 GCA_018334595.1 Candidatus Bipolaricaulota bacterium
GAAGATAAGAGGGGCGAGAGATAAGTTAACTAAGCTTCGCAAGCAGGCCGGGGTTGACGATCTGGAGGAGCTTGAGGACCTTGTTGAGGCGAAGCGAAAGTCCGAGGAGGAACTTAGAGAAGCAAGGGGGACCCTGGCCGGAGAGCTCGAGGTAGACCGAACGGACGACGACGATCTGTTAACGATGGCAGAGGAGGAAATGGAGAGGTTGGGAAAAGAGATCGAGTCGGTTGGACGGCACTCTGAAGGATACGACGGGAGGGAGGTCGCCGAGCTGAAAGAAAGAGAGAAGAACGTCAGAGAAGAGCTGAGGGAGAAGAGGCGCAAGCTGAAAGCCCTGGAGGATAGGGTTGACGAGATCAAGGCCACCTTGCGAAAGAGAAATCTGGACCCGGGTGAGCCCCGGGTAATTTTTGATAGGCGGGATGAGTATCTGAGGGAACTCAGGAATTTCACGGTCGACCGGCTGGCGGGAAACCTTGCGCGGGAGGCTCTCGATCGTGTCTCCTCTGAATACTTCGAAACCCTGGATGCCTACCTGGGAAGATCCGAAAGAAGGGAGGGCAACGTGGGTGAGTTCTTCTCCGGGGTGATGGGGGATGAGTTCGAGGTAGAGTTTGACTTCGAGAGGGACGAGTTTATAATTCATGAGGGAGATGTTGAGTATTCCGAGAACTCCCTGAGCAGTGGGGGGAAGAGGCATCTCCTCTATGCGACCCGTCTGGCATTGCTCGAGGGAATCCCGACGGATCCCGCCTTCTTAATCCTCGATGACCCCTATCTTTTTTATCACAAGGACCGCAAGGGTAAGGCGGTCCGCCAGTTGAAAAAGTTCGTAAAAAAGGGCTGGCAGGTTTTGTGCTTCACTGTAGACCGGGAGACGATGAATTTAATGGTCGATGAGCTCGGTGCCGGATACTTTGAGATAGGCGACCTCTGAAAACACGTACCCGTCCGGCGCAGGAACCGGGGCAAAATCGCCCTCTCGCCCGAACTTAGGGGTATCACACGAGAGACGGTCCCATGTTAGAGGTATCCTTCCCTGTTGAAGCTTACTTGGTCGTATTTTCCGACGATTATGTGATCTATGAGCGAAACCTCGACCGTACTCAACGCCTTTTCAATTCTTTTCGTTACCCTCAGGTCGGCCTCCGACGGCTCCGGTGACCCGCCCGGGTGATTGTGGGCGAGGATGATGGCACTTGTGTTGTTGCGCAGGCAGCTCTTCACTATCTCGCGGGGGGATATCTGTACCTGGTCAAGGGAGCCCGTAAATATCGTCTCTTCGTTGATGAGTTCGTTGGCGTTGTTTAAGTGCAGTACCCTCAGTTCCTCTCGTTCCAGGGTCCTCATCGCCGGGTTTAAGTGTTCGATTGCCTCGTCAAGGCTGAATATTTGTTTCCCCGGGGATAGCTTGCTGCTGGTAAGGCGCCGGGCAAGTTCAAAGACGGCCATTATCTGACTTGCCTTGGCTTCCCCGATGCCCCGATATCTGTTTAGCTGGTTCAACGTCGAGTTGGACAGATCACCGAGGCTAAGTTCGCTGAGGATCTCGCGTGATAGGTCCAGGGCGTTTTTACCCCTCGTTCCCGATCTTATGACCAGGGCGAGGAGTTCGGAGTCGCTCAAGAACCTTGCGCCGTGCTGTTTTAGCTTCTCCCGAGGCCTGTCCCCTTGAGGAAGGTCGGTGATGGAGTATCTCATGGTGCTTGCTGTCCCTGACATAGCTGGATCTTTTCCGGAGGCGTTTGCGGGTTCCCCCTGGCCCTACAGGTTGTCCTCGACGGAGTCTACCTTGCCCGTAAGTCGGCCCGTCTTTCCGGCGTGATCATCTATCTTTACATGGGTCTCGACCCTCGTGTGGTCCTCCTTCAACCTCTGGTGACACTCCTTTATCGTGTCCATTACCTCGTCCCACTCTCCTTCGAGAAGCGTGCCCATTGCGGTTAATTGGTAGTCCAACCCGCTCTCCTTGACGATCTTTATCGCCTTGGCGATCTCGGGCCCCAGGCCCTCTTCTTGCCCTACTGGGTAGGTGTCGAATTCCACTATCACCGTAATCACCTCTTGCTTTGAGTTAGCTTTACCCTCAAGACCTCTGCCGGGTCTCGGACTCTACGGGTTAATAATACTCAGGGGGTTCGTCAGTTCTATAAAGTGGGTTAAGTAACGAATGGTTGTCCTTCTGATCAAGCCGGAACGGTTCGCTCTACCGGGAAGGACTCAGCAATTGTAGTCGTCAACGTTTTCGCTGATCCAGCTTAACTGGTTGAGTGCCGAAGACAGGTTGGCCTCTATCTTTTCACTGCCCCCGGGAGGTACCTCCTCTTGCGGCAGCGAGGCAATTAGCCCCTCGATACCCTCTTCCGACTCCTCCAGCCGTTCGAGTGCTGCCTCCTTCTCCCCTTGCTCGAAGAGGTCCAGACATTCCTTCAGGTTGTAGATCAACCCGTTTATTTCGTCCACTCGGTCCAGGGCGCGAACAATCCTGTCCATGGCTAATCCCCACCCCCATCGGGTCCGGAGTCGTCCTCCTGCAAGTAGTCCTTCAGTTCGTCGAGGAGTTTGTATTTGATGCGAGACACCTGCCGTTGAGAGGTGCCTATCTCCTCTCCAACATCCTCCTGTGTCCTGTCTTCGTAGAATATCCCGTTGACCACGTGCTTCTGCACTTCCGTTAGGTTGTCGATCGCCTCGGCGATCCGCACCCGAAATTCGAGGGGCAGGTTCTCGTCGTGCTTTCCTTTTATCTTCTCGTAGTCAATGTACTCGGGACGGGGATCGGACTTCCTGCGTTCTCTGTCGATGGACACGTAGGTCATCGAGTCCCTCGCCTTAAGTACTTCCCGGATACCGTCCTCTTCGATGTTTAACTCTTCGGATAGTTCGGAGACGGTCGGAAACTTGCCGGTGTCCTTGTATATCTTCTCTTCCGCCTTCTTGACCTGACGGTTCAGACGCTTTATCCACTGGGGAATGTGGACCGAGGGGGAGTTGTCTCTAATGTGGTGACGGACCTCTCCCTTGATTAGGTGCGTGGCGTATGTGCTGAACTTGGTGTCTCTGC
>JAGXLQ010000193.1 GCA_018334595.1 Candidatus Bipolaricaulota bacterium
AAGCTTGATGGAAATAGGAGAGAAGTATGGGTCGGACATAACGTTCTTCTTTCACGGAGGCTTCTGTCGAGGGCAGGGCAGGGGGACGGAGGTAAAGAAGGAACAGAACCCCTTCGGTAATCGGTTCGTCCCCGTAATCGCGCCAGCGTTCTCGCAGATGACGGCCGCTGCCTACAAAAAATACGACGAGTACAGCGACGGAGGCGAGGAGAGTTCCCGCGAGGTGGACGGGCTAGAGATCCTAAACCCCGGGAACGTGGGAGGTTTTAAGATTAACAACGACCTTCAAAAACCGGTAATAGAAATTAATCCCGACCTCGAGGATTACATAAGGTTACTCGAGGCCTGCCCGTCAATTCAAACTGCGGGGTTGACGGGGAGCGGGAGCGCGGTCTTCGGCATAGCCCACGAGGGCGTCCCGCGGTTTGATCTGATGGAGGAGATCGGAGACCTTCCGCCAGGGGCGCGGTTGTTTTTCACAAAACCAACTTCTTCCGGTCACGAACTGACCGAGGTCTGGTGGTGACCCGATGCAGGTCACGATAGACGGGCCAGCGGGGGTGGGTAAGACCAGCGTAGGGAGGCAAGCAGCCAGGTCCTTCTCCCTACTTTTCATCCAGTCGGGCCAGCTGTACAGGGCGATGGCCTACGCAAAGAAGAACGGCCTGACTGACAAGTCGGTGAAGCTTAGCGTAGACGATCGAGGTGAGACCCACCTGACAATAGACGGGGAGGACGTTGCGGAGAAACTAGAGACGGAAGAGATTGGCGACCTGGCTTCTCAGATGGCTCAACGGAGGGAAGTAAGAGACGGAGTCAACGACATAATTGTCGAGGAGTCCCGTGACAAAGACGTTCTAGTTGAGGGTAGGGACATTGGAACCGTCGTTCTGCCAGACGCGGACCTTAAAATCTTCCTGACCGCTTCTCCACGAGAAAGGGCAATTCGTCGACACAAACAATTGGGGGGCGGGAGGACGGTTGACGAGATCGAGAAGGAGATCTCCCACAGGGACGAACGCGACAAGAGTAGAGAGATAGCACCGTTGAAACCAGCCGAGGATGCCGTGATAATTGATACCACGTCGTTGACAAAAAACGACGTGGTGAATAAGATATCAGACCTTATCCGAAGGAGAGCGGCTAACCCTTAGACGAATATGAAGGCGAAAAAAGTATTCTACAGGCTTGGATACGATTTTATCCTGATGCTGATATATCTTATAACGATATTCCTCTTCAGGTTAAGGGTAAGGGGGAAGGAGAACATCCCGGAAGATATCAAGAAGGTAGTTATCGTCTCCTCGCACACCACTTACTGGGACCCCCCGCTTGTAGGTCTCATCATGGGTCCAACCCGGCAGATACACTTCATTGCCAGGAAGGGTTTACTCAGAAATCCGGTCTTCGCCGTTCCCGTCAGGACTTATTCAACCACGATAAACCGGGACAACTTCGGCAAGGAAGACCTGCTGAAGATGCTCAGGGTATTTCAGAGCGACGATCTCCTCTGTATTTTCCCCGAGGGAACAACCCAGGACGGCGTCGAACCAAAGAGCGGCACGGTGAGACTCGCCGAGAAGTCAAACAGGACCTTTCTTCCGATGAAGATCGAGTTGTCAAGAAGCCCGTTGCAGTTTCCCTTTCTTTTCGCCCCGGTCAACGTAGTTATCGGAAAACCGATTACCTTTCCCGAACTGAAAGAGATGGCAGTGGAGAAAAGGGCCAGAAGTGGCGAGGAGATGACCATAGGGGAAGGACCGAACGGCGGCACCGATTACCAGAGGTTGACGCGCGTGCTGATGGAACATATCAATGATCTCCCAGGTGGGGAAAAGGGTTAACCCCGGGGAAATGATTTCCCCTCCCCGCAACCGTATTTTATATATAAAATAACTGTTCTTTCCTAATGCCAAACGTTGATTCACAGACCTTCAACAGTTATCATATTATACTTATGGCATTGTCGGTATCTAATCAAATTTTGAAGGCTTTGTCAAAATCAAATTAACAGGTGGTCCTTAGATGGAAGAAAAAATCAGAATGGAAGAAGCGTTTGACGAAACTGACGTAAGGACGTACAGTCGCGGTGACACTATCAACGGTAGTGTCGTACAGGTAGAAGACAAGGATATTTTGGTAGACATCGGGTACAAGTCCGAGGGCATACTGCCCAAGACGGAGCTTTCTCCTCTTCGCGAGGAGGAAGGAATGGAACCCGGCGAAGAGGTAGAGGTACTGGTAACCTATATTGACGAAGAGAAGGGCACAGTATACGTCTCTGAGAAGCAAGCGGCCTACGAGAGAAAGATCGGTGAGCTGGAAGAAGCATTCAGAGGCAGCGAGACCATCACCGGAAAGATCACCGACGAGGTGAAGAGTGCTGGTTACCACGTCAACATAGACGGCATTCAGGCATTCTTGCCCGGCTCTCATCTCGGTTCGGACATGCCGAGCGCCCTCGACGATCTCAAGGAGGAAGAACTGAACCTCAAGATCCTCGAGCTAAGCCGGAAGAACAGAAATATCGTGGTCTCCCGTCGTGAGTATCTCAACGAGGAGAAGAAAAAGAAGATCGACGAGATCTTCGAAACCCTCGAGGCTGGCGACGTCGTAACCGGTGAGATAAAGTCCAAGGTCGACTTTGGGCTGTTCGTAGACATCGGTGGGTTCGAGGGTCTGGTCCATAGGTCTGAGATTAGCTGGAAGGACCTCCCCGCACCTCCAGAAGAATACCAGGAAGGAGATGAAGTTGAAGTCAAGGTCATTGACCTCAACCGCAAAGAGGAAAAGATCTCCCTCTCCATCAAACGGCTTACCCCTAACCCCTGGGAAGGCGTATCGGAAAGGTACCCACCCGGAGAGACCATCAGAGGTAAAGTAGTCTCTATTACGGACTTCGGGGCATTTATTGAGCTTGAAGATGACGTTGAGGGCCTCATCCATATCTCCGAACTTTCTTGGGGATATCCCGAGGATCCTCACGAGGTCGTTGAGGAAGGAGAGGAAATCGAAGCCGAGGTCCTCGACGTAGACGAAGAGGAACAAAGGATCAGCCTATCCGCC
>JAGXLQ010000194.1 GCA_018334595.1 Candidatus Bipolaricaulota bacterium
CTCCTTTTGGTCGGGAGTGATTCTACCGGAACGAGTACTTAATCCTCAAAGTCTTAGCGCAGTCTGCTATGATAAAGGATGTAAAAAAGGGGACCACCCCTCACACTTAAAGTAAACTACCAACTCATGAGGAGTGGTCCCGATGAAGTTAGGTAATTATAGCTCAGTTCATGTTAATAGTGTAGACCAAAAGGAGATCGATTCCCAATTGCGGGGCGATACGTTGATTATGGGCCTGGACGTAGCTAAGAAGAAAGAGTACGCTGCCCTGGGCGACGAAACCGGAGAGAAATTTGGCGTAGTCCGCTGGAATCATCCCAGGGAAACAACAGAGTTTGCCGACTTGGTGGACAAACTTAACTACAGTCAAGTACAGATGGTGGTCGAACCCACCGGAACTTACGCGGACCCGTTACGGTATCTCGCCTATGGTCGAGGTTGGGAGGTATGGCGGATGGCGTCAAAGAGAGTGAGTGACGCAAAAGAGATTGCGGACGGGGTACCGAGCATTCACGACCCCAAGGCAGCCCATCTATTACTTTGGCTACACAGCCAGGGGCTGGCTAACCGGTGGCCCCCGGAGAAAAAAAGTAGACGCAGAGTCAAGACCCTGACACAACAGTTGGCCCACCTGCAGGGGGAGTGGCAAAGGCACTTGGGGTACCTGGAAGCGGGGATGGCCCGCTACTGGCCGGAGATCATCCAGGCCTGGGAGCTAAAGAGGGCCACCCTGTTGGGCATCCTTAAAAACTTTGGCGGCCCCCGGAAGTTAGTGGAAAACGAGACGGAGGTAAGGGCCTACATGAAAAAGAAGGGAGGCCCCCAGTTAAGCAAGGAAAGAATCGACGAGGTAATGGAGGCAGCCCAGGATAGCCTTGGAGTAGCTCCCCTACGTTCGGAGCTTGAGTCGTTGAAGAGTCTAGCCGGACGTGCCGACCGGCTAAGAGGTGAGATAAAGGACGTCAAGCGAACGATAAAGGACTCGATAAAGCAAGAAGAAATACTGCGTCTCGCGGACGAGGTAGGAACACCAACAAGCGCGCTCTTTTGGGAAAAGATCGGTCCGTTTCAAAGCTACAACAGCGCGAACGAGTTGATCAAGGCATTTGGGCTAAACCTCAAGGAAGACAGTAGTGGCAAGCACAATGGTCCCCTCCATATTACAAAGAGAGGGCCGTCAGAAGCCCGCTCCGCGCTTTACCTTGCCACCTGGAGAAAGATAAATTCCGACCCCCTCTTTCAGGCCTGGCACCGAAACAAGGTAGCTAGAGATGGAGGGGAAGAAAACGCCAACAAGAACGTGAGCGTCGTCGCCCTGATGAGAAAGTACTTAAAGGGACTGTGGCACCTGACCAGAGGTAAACAGTTTGACTCTACCCTGTTGTTTGACGTGGACAAGTTAAAGGGACAAAATTCTATGATAGCGGCCAGCACCAACTAAGAAACTAAACCGTTTAACCAAAAAAGAGGAGCGTGCAATGAATAGATGATCGACATCACGGCCTCGAGGGTGACTTCCTCCCGTCCCTTTGACCCTTAATTGAGGTCCGCCCCAAGTCCTGAAGCACCCTCGAGAACCGGGTGAGGTCAAATGCCCAATGTAGCAGATTCGACACTGCTTGGTTACGGTAGGAGCCGAGCCAAGTTGATGTCCCAAGTGAGAGGTTTGGCTTACCCTCATCCAAGGTCTCCGGGGCCGGTGGTAGTCGATCAAACAGAGAACGGTCAGATCGAAAACAGGAGGAGGTGATATGAAAACGAAGAATCAATTTGCGTTAGGTGAGGTGTGCCCTTGGAGGGGTTGTCCCTTCACCAAAGTTGGGGTTGACTTTCCTAAGAGAGGGACGGGGCTTGTAGAAAAGCAATCTTAACTACTATTTTGGCCTTTTACAAAAAAGACCCAGCACCCAGCAGTCAATTCGGAACTGGTCATGTGCCAGTACCGAACTTGAATAATCAGGGCGAATTGACTGCTGGGTACCTCGTATCAAATTAAGTTAACCAGCCGATTCCTCCCCAGGGGGAGCCCTGGGGCTTCCTCGGCTAATTTTGGTGATGGTCAGTGCCCAGTAGGGAGAAATTTGATATTGAATTCACAATCACTATAATTTTATTGTCCATTCAGTTCAACTTTCGTGGAGCTTGAGCAGCTAAACTCGGTTCGGGTGGGGTGATGATGCAGAACGAGAAAAACCGGGATAAAGAGGCTCCAAAAGAGACAATAGGTCGACTCCCTCTGTACTTACGTAGACTCGAGCATTTCCAAAAACAGGGGAAGGAATGGGTCACCTCTCGGGAGTTCGTGGAGAAACTACCCGGGATCAGATCTTCCAAATTAAGGAAGGACCTCTCCTATTTCGGAGACTTCGGAACTCAGGGTCGGGGTTACAACGTTTCACGGTTCATAACCTCGTTAGAAGAAGTACTTGACCTGGACTCCAGAAGAAGAGCGGCATTAGTTGGTGTGGGAAGGCTAGGGACAGCTTTGTTAAACTATCCTGGATTCGACAGGTGGGGATTTGATCTGTGCCTTGCTTTCGACAGGGATCCGGAGATTATCGGCTCTCAAGTGGGCGGAATAAAAGTAGATAGCTCGGAAGAAATGAAAGAAAAGTTAGAAGCCAGTCGTATAGATATAGGTATAATCGCCGTTCCGGGTGACCAAGCCCAACCAGTCGCAGACGATCTAGTCTCTGGAGGTGTGAAGGGAATAGTCAATTTCTCCCCGGTATTACTGGATACAACGAGGGATGTCAGATTAACAAAAGTTGATATCACCTCCACTCTGGAAGCACTAACCTTCTACTGCTAACGCGCTCCTCTAGTTCTTGACGTAATCCGCGTGCCCCGGTGCGCTCATGATTTTCATCCAGCCACCGGATTCCTTGAGCTCGTTTCCGCCGCCTTTAGGTCCAAGCTCCGTATACTCTACGGTATGTTTCCTAGGAGCTACAACTCTCACCGCAACGATTTCAACCGGTTTCCCCTCCCAGCTTATTTCCTTCTTCTCTTCCATGCTGCAGGGAACAGAAAAAGTCACCAGGGTTTTCC
>JAGXLQ010000195.1 GCA_018334595.1 Candidatus Bipolaricaulota bacterium
ACCTCACATAATGCGTTAATTGTATCCATAGATCCCACCTACTCTTACCGCTCCTGAAGGCCATCCGTCCAAGGAAATGTAGCTTAACCGATCATGGGGAAGTTTTCAAATCAGATGAATTGGGGCTGCAAAAGTCGTATTGAGGGGAAAAGGTCGATGAGATATCCCCCTGTGAATGATACCGGGTCGGAGGACAGAAGCGGTAAATAGAGAGTAACTCCTAACCGCTCCCGGCCGGGCACCGTGGTTACAGCCGGGCGAAGTATCGCTTTAGATGGTGTGTAAACCGGGGATCGGCGATCTCTTCCAGCGCGTCCGCCTCCAGCTGCCTGACCCTTTCTCGGGAAAGACCTATCTCCTCACCGATCTCAGCCAGGGTGTGAGGTTCCATTTCGTCAAGACCATACCTCATGCGCAAAAGCTTCTGCTTTCTCGGTGACAACCTGCCCAGGCCCTCCTCCAGATCGTCGTGCAGTATCGCCTTAAGGGCCTCCTTTTCAGCGGACAGGGGACTGTCGGCCTCGATGAAATCTCCCAGGACTTCTTCCTGGCCGGACTCGATTGGCTTGTCCAGTGAGACCATCGTCTCCTGCACGCGTTCAGCCCGCTTGACAGTATCAATTGGAATGTTAAGCTTTCCCGCGATTTCTTCTCTAGAGAGGTACCGGTTTCCCTTTTCCCTCTCTTCACGCTTCAAGTTCTTTATCCTACGAATTATGTCGAAGGTATGAGGGGGGACCCTGATCGTGCTTCCCTCGTTAACGAAGGCTAACCTGATCTTCTGCTTAATCCACCAGGTAGCGTAGGTGCTAAACTTGTACCCCTTGGAGGCGTCGAACCTCTCAACCGCCTCCATCAGACCGATGTTGCCCTCCTGAATCAGGTCCAGGATGTTGACCCCCTGGTTGGCATATCCCTTGGCGATATTTACAACCAGTCGCAGGTTGGACAGTATCAGCTTCTTCCTCGCCAGGTTGCTTCCCTGATTAATTCTTCTGCTTAAATAGTTCTCTTCCGCTTTTTCCAGGAGCTGATACTTGCCGATCTCCGAGATATACAACCCAAGCAAACTGCCACCTGAACTTCCGCCGTATCTCACCTGGGGGGAAGTACCTTCCGAACTTTTTGCTCCGTTATCTGTTTTGTTCAAAGTCTAACACCCTCGTTTTCCTCTATTATATTGGTAAACGAATAGCCGGTAAAACTCAACCGCGCCATCGGTCCTACGGTCACTCCATGGAATCGACTAGTCGAGTGACCTCGTAATTTTACCTCCCCCAACCAACCTCTCTCCATCATATAATACAGCTATTTGACCGGGAGTTACAGACTTCTGGGGGTTATGAAATTTGATCTCGGCCCGATCATCTAGAAACGAGACATCACCCTTCACCGTTGAAGCCCTGTATCGAATCTTCACGTCGAAAGAGGACTCGCCTTCCGGCCTCCCGTTAACCCAGTTGCAATCGGTTGCCACCAGACCAAAGGAATATAATCCCTCCTCGGGGCCAACGACCAGGACGTTGTTCTCGTAGTCAAGCTCGATCACGTATCTGGCCACGTTCGTCTCCAACCCCAGCCCTCTCCTCTGTCCAACAGTGTAGAACGGCAGACCGTCATGACGACCAAGCACGTTCCCGTCCCGGTCAACGATATCACCGCCGGAGATCTCATCGCCGGCGACCACCCGCAAAAACTCCCTGTAATCTCCCCCCGCGACAAAGCACAGGTCCTGGCTCTCATCCAGTTCGGCAGTCAACAGTCCCTCCTCCCTCGCCATGTCATATATCTCACTCTTCTCAAACTCACCCACGGGGAACAGGGCTCGGTTTAACTGGTCCTGGTCCAGGCCGTAGAGGAAGTAAGACTGGTCCTTTTTCCTATCGACCCCCCGTAACAGGTTCCACTCCCCGTTCGCCCTTGACGTCCTCACGTGATGTCCGGTCGCAACCAGTTCAACCCCCAGCTCGTCGGCAACTTGAACAAGGTTGTCAAACCTGACCAACCTGTTACAACGAGCGCAAGGGTTTGGGGTGAGGCCCCCGAGGTAACTGTCCACGGTAGGCCTTACTATCTCTCGTTCAAACTGATCGCTGAAATCGTACTCGTAGTGGGGCACTCCCAGTTGATCCGCGACCGTCTCCGCGGTGCTAACCGAACAGCAGGAGTTCTCTTCCCCGGCGTAGCCCGGGGAATTGGGATAGTCCCACAGCCAGAACGTGGTCGCATAGACCTCGTATCCCCGATCCTGCAGGAGTAACGCCGCAACGGAAGAGTCAACTCCTCCGCTCAACGCAACGAGGACCTTTGGAGAGTTTCCCTGACTAGCGTTCCGCAACGGTTGGCTCACCCCGGTTAGGAACTAGGCAGAGGAATTCCATTTCCCGGCCGCCGTTGATAAATTGATGACGCTCATTTGGGGGTACGTAGACGGCATCGCCGGACTCAACGTCAAGAAATCCTTCGTCCGTCTTTATCCTCCCCTTCCCGCTCAACACGTAGACCTCGTGCTCCCAGTCGTGTTCGTGAAAGGGAGTATAGCCTTCCTCTTCCAGGGTAAATTTTCTCATAGCAAAGGTCGCCACGTTCTCCTCTTCCCCGAGCATGACCTGCTTCTTTACCCCTGCTGCTCCCTCTAAATCGGTAATAGCGGATACTTTCACTTCATCTGATTTGTTCACACTTATCATTGATACCACCTGAAAATTTATATCCTTCGCTGGCCGTTTACGCAAGGCAAGACCACCGCGCCGTTGAACTGCCAGAGGTCGTAAATTATCATCTGCACCGGTGATGACGACGTGAAGAGATCCGTGGATGTAATAGTCGTCGGCGCGGGCCACGCAGGCTGCGAGGCGGCTCTCATATCAGCCAGAAGCGGCATGGAGACGGTCTTGCTGAACATAGACCTGGATAAGACGGCCAAGCTGTCCTGCAACCCCGCCATAGGAGGGCCGGGTAAAACACAGCTTGTCAGGGAGATAGACGCGCTCGGCGGCGAAATGGCAAAAAACACGGATAGGTCCGTCCTTCACATGAGAAGGTTG
>JAGXLQ010000034.1 GCA_018334595.1 Candidatus Bipolaricaulota bacterium
GAAGAGAATCAGGGAGCTTGACCTGAACCACCCCATTGGCGTGCCCGAGATAGAATACAAGGAGTTTGCCGGTACCTCTTCACCCGGGGAACCGACCGGGGCGAATTTCTGGACCGCCTCCACATCCGGATCAGGTGAGCAGGCGCTTCGCTGGGAGCTCGAGGAAGGGACATTTGCTACGGCCTTGATGAACGCGGACGGATCGAAGGGCGTTGACATCACGGCGTCTATAGGGGCAAAGGTGCCCGTTGCTAGCGGGCTGGGTCTGTGGTTAACCATAGCTGGCCTCTTGGTCGTCCTTCTGGCGTTTGTCTCCACTTACTTTATCGTATCTCGGTCGAGGATTTGACGAGGTGGAAACTAACTTGTTGTAGGATGTCCTAAGCATGTTTTCAGTTAAGATCGACCGGTAATCCGAGAGGGCCGAGAGTTAAGTGAGTCCGACCTCGGCCCTCTCATTGTCCCGTTGAGACTCCATCTCCAATCTTACCGTCCGGGGAATTTGGCCTAATTCAAACGTCCTCTCCCTTGCTAGCGCCGGTGCCCCCTAGGTGAAAGCTTAAGCCGAAGATAGGTGCGCTTACTTGATTGAGTGGGCCTGAAATCTTCTGCCCCGCCAGATCCCATCCTTCGGCAGGCCCCCAAAGATAGCTGGCGTTTGCTCTTAGCGAAAGCCAGGGGAAGATAGCGAGTTCGACTACCAAAGAGGGCTGAATTCCGAAGTAGTTCTTTGTCAGATGATGCGTATTAGGGGTGTCAGTTAACGCTCCCGAGAAGGTTTCGGGGATGCTTTCGTTGATCTTGAGGTCAAGCGTACCCATTCCTGCCAAACCCCCGGCGAGGAACGATAAGCTGTCCGTGAGGCCAAATTTGCCCTCGAGTAGCAGTCCGCCGAACTTGATGGCAAGATCGCCGTTACCGTCGGTAAACGATGTGTCGGTGGAGCCCTGATAACCTATCCCCCCGATGCGAAGGTTGTCGGTCACGTTCAAATGACCCCCACCGCTGGTTACTAGTACCGTACCGTCAAAACTTTCGTATCCCTCGTCCTCCAGGGAGCTGTTCAGGTCAGTTAGGTTGAGAAGGGCAACTCCTATCCCACCTCTCTCGATGACGTCCCTCTCCTTGTCACCTCCGAGGGCCTGAGTGCCGACCAGAACCAAACCGATAGAGAGAATTAAAGCGATTGAAACAAAGAAATGCAGACGATTTGTGGTATCCATTTCTGACCTCCTTATTTTTCTCCATGCATGGATTTATTAGGATTTTAACGGATGAAACGGAATTTGTTAATTGTCAACTACGTGTGGGGGCGGACTATTCAACTTTCTCGTGCTTAAATTAAGGTCGGGGGGATAGGTGCCAACGTTCAGGCGGTAGCGGTCTGTTTGCTAGAGGCTTCGGCAACAAAAACGGGTGACGAGACAAAGCCCGCCACCCGCACATAGACCCAGTTACAGAGCATTTATCTGTTTAACCGGTCCGTTTACTCAACCACCTGAGGGTTTGAGCCCAGAACCTGGGATAGCTTTCCCAATCTACGAAGTCTATACCCCAGTGTGGAGCTAGGTCCGAGGCAAATGCCATGGACCTGCCGTCACCATATTCCCAGACGGTAATAAACGGGTCGCCATCTCCGGCCTCTGCCAGGACTGTAGAACCTTCCTTAGCTTCCAGGCTCTGATATCCAAGAAATCTTGGCCAATCGTCGGCGACACCCTGTAAAATGTCGTGATCGGGTGTAGTGACCGTCGGCCTCACCCCGTCGGTCCTCTCAACCCTGTCGTCGATCTCGCTTATGTTTACCGGCAGGAGTTTTTCTATTTCGGACCCGTGATAGTTACCCTTACCCTGGAATCCCTGGAAGCATACGTATCCTCCGGCCATGATAAAACCGCCGCCTTCCTCGACGAATCTCCGGATCATTTCCAATCGGTCCGGGCCCATTGGCATGGTGAACATGTCTCCGTACATCGTCAAAGTGTTCCTTCCCGTGTCGCTTACAATGACGACGTCGTACTCGTCGAGTTGGCTCTGCTTCTCCGGAAACTCCGTCAGTATTTCGTGGTTGGGAATGTGGTCAATTTCGATGTCGTCTGCCTCCTGGAGACCACGTTTCAAGTATACGGAGTAATCGTCAAATCCTCCTAACTTAACGACGTCGAATCCCTTTGTGTGGATCTTGGTGACAGTCCAGGTTTCCCCTAAAAAAAGTACGTTGATCTTTTCGTTATTCATAAAACGACCTCCAATTAGATCTAGTTAGTCTAGTTATTCTTTGACCGAACCGAGCAACAACCCCTTGATTACCAACCGCAGGAAGAAGATATAGATTAACAGTACGGGAACGATTGAGATAAAGGCCCCCGCCATGTGGACGTTCCAGGCTGCAACCGTGGTCCCCTTTAAATTAGCTACGGCAACGGTCACAGGTTGTGACGCCTTGCCGGAAGTCAACGTTAATCCAAACAGAAACTCGTTCCAAATGTTTGTAAATTGAAATATTCCCACTACGGCAAATCCGGGCAGTGACAGTGGAAGTATTATCCGGGTAAAGATGTTAAACACCGAGGCGCCGTCGATTTGAGCGATCTCTATCAGAGAGTGGGGGATGGGATCTATATAGTTGTAAAACAATAAAGTGGTGATAGGAATCCCGTAAGCCGTGTGAGTTAAGATTAGCCCGAATAGCGTGTTGTACAAGCCGAGACTTCCGATAAACCTTACTAGGGGAATGAGTATCGACTGTGGGGCGATGTAAAAGCCGATAATTATCAGAAAGAAGAGGACGTTTGATCCCTTGAACTTGTACTTTGAGAAGATATATCCGCTCATACAGCCAAAAATTGCAGATAAGGCGGTGGCTGACAGGGCCATTATCACGCTGTTTAGAAATGACTGGTTGATCTTGCCAAAAGCTTGTTTGTAGGCGGCGAAGGTTGGGTTTTGGACAGGACTTACCGGCGATGACGCGAGTTCCTGTTCGGATTTTAACGATGTATTAATCAGGCTATAGATGGGCAATAGGTAGAACAGTGAGAGGGCCAGTAATACTAGATAAATCCCTATGCGTACCGGAGCACTGAGTTGATCAAAATTCATGACGTATCGCCCCTCATCTTAACCACAAACGGGATTACGATTAACGCGGAGAGGATAAACATGACGAACCCAATTGCCGCCCCATCGGCGAACTGGTTCCTGTTAAACGCAACCCTCCACATGTAAGTTGCAAGTAACTCCGAAGAGTATCCCGGCCCTCCACCGGTAGTCAGCCAAACCAGGTCGAACACCCGGAGGGCGTACATCAAAAGCAGGAACAATACCGTAAAAGTCGGGATCTTCTGAAGAGGAATGACGACGCGGATGTACTTCTGGAAAGTTGTGGCTCCATCTACTTCTGCTGCTTCCAAGAGCTCCGTTCTCACGCTGGAAATACCGGCGAAATAGACGAGGGTGGCAAAGCCGGAGAATTGCCAGACGTAGATAATTACCAGCCCCAGCAGCGACTGGCTGCTGGACGTTAGCCAGGGCTGGGCGAGTGCGCCAAGGCCTATCCCCCGGAGGAGGGTATTTATGGTCCCCGATTGGGGAGCAAACATCCATACCCACATGGTTGCGGAGACGACAAAGGAGAAGGATAGGGGTAGAAGAAAGATAAGCCGAAACGCCTTTTTACCCTTCAAGCCCAGGTCGATCAAGATCGCATTCAGCAGGCCCAGTGGTAGCGTTACTGCTATAAACGAGCCTGAGAGAATTAGAGTGTTGATCAGGCCTTTTCTAAATACGAAGTCCTTGGTAAATAGATCGATATAATTCTGTAGCCCGATAAAATGGCCGAATCCGCTTAACCCCTCCCAGCTCAACATAGATGCCCAGGCGCTCCACCCTGCGAAGTAGTAGATGAATATTCCCGTTAAGGCCACTGCAGGCAACAAGAAAAAACCAATCTGTACGGACTTTTTCAAGCGTTACACCCCGTTGTATTTAGAAGAAGGCCGGGGATAACAGAGTTACCCCCGGCAAATCCATCGGTTAGTTTACCAGTTGATGCTCTCGTAAGCGCTGGTGAAGTTCTTGACTCCTTGGTCGACGTTTGGGTTCTCAAAGAAACTACTGAACATTCTGCCAAACACGTCAAGCCAGGCTTCAGGTGGTCCAGCGAAAGCGGACTCTACGATGGTGGTCTCGGGGTTTCTGAAGTCCGTTAAGATGTCCTGAGAGATCACGTCGTACATATCCGTAAACGCGTCCAATCTGGGCGGAGTGGCCCCTTTTATCGGACAGAAGACCGTCTCTGCCTCGGCAGTCCTAAGGAGGTGAAGCCACTTCTCAGCCGAAACAGGGTTGGGTGCTCCTTTTGGCAAGACGAAGCAGTCCAGGTGGAGGGAGAAAACCCCGTCGGTCCCGGGAGTGGGTTGATAGTTAAAGTCTTTCCCGGATTCCCAACCGACAGCGGTGAAATGACCTTTTGCCCAATCGCCCATCTGATAGAAGACTGCCTTGTCCGAGACCAGTAAGTCCGCCGCCTTGTCCCAGGTGAGGGCTGCGTAATCCGAATTCATGTACCCTTCATCTATCATGTGCTTGATAGCTCCAAGGGCCTCCCGAAGGGCCTTGTCCTCGCTGGGGTCCGCTTTACCGTTGTAAAGCTTCTCCAGGTAGTCTGGTCCTCCGTGTGGTGCGCTGAGGAGGAAGGACTGGAATATCTGGCTTGCGAGCCAGATATTCCTGGCCGGATCCCGCGCCAACGGCATAAGGGATGTAGCCTGCCTCTTTTGCTTTCTCGCAGGCCGCGTAAAGTTCGTCCCAACTGGTCAGGGGCACGTCTATCCCTAGTTCTTCCACGAGGTCCTTGTTGTACCAGAGGCAGTTGTTCCTCATAATATTTAGAGGTATGCCGTACTGGTGACCGTCGATGGTCCCCATTTCCTTGATTTTCTCGGGAACGGGTAGTTCGTCCCAAATTTTGTCTAATGGCTGGAGAACGCTCACCCACGATTCCAGCATGCCGCTGCCGTAGGTAATCTGGAACGTGTCAGGGGCGTTCCCGGCCATAATCATCGTCTTGATCTTGGACCTCATGATTCCGCCGCCCCCGCCCGATACGGGGTTTTCTGCGATTTCTATGTCAGGATATACCGTCTGATAGAGGTCAAAAACGGCATCTATGGCCTCCTGTTCTCCACCAGCTGTCCACCAGTGATATACCACCAATTTGTCGTTCTCTGCAGCGGTTACCGCTGCGGTCGGTACCAAAATTGCAATGCTAAGGGTAAACACCAATAAGAGTAGTAATCTCTTAGTTTTCACGTCGATACACCTCCACGTGATCTTTTTTCAGCAAAGAAGAATGGTCTGATTCTGGCTCATCCTAACCTCAGAAAGAGTATCACCCCCGGTCGTTTTCATCTGTCGTAAACATTTCAGCATACTTGCTCGGCTCTCTGATTTTCTCACAGAGTTGGTTGATGATTGCCCCCCTAGCGCAGGCCATACTGCTGTCTCCCACGCTATCTATCTCTATTTCTTCGATGCATAGTTCGCCTGCAAGATCACGGGAGAAAGCCTTGGCGTTCTCAAATACCTCGCGGCGAATTTCTGGGAAGGCCTCCATGTCTACCACCAGGAGTGACGGGTTAAAGATGAAGAGTAGGTCCTTGATCTTTTGGTTAAGCGCCCTCGTTATTTCGCTGGGAAATGCTTTGGGGTTGGAGGCTCGGGAGATCTTCGTGTTAACGTAGTTGTCCAGGCAATTCTTGTTCCCACACTTACAGTCGGGAAGATCTTCTTCAAGCCGGACGTTAACTGATGTGTGACCGAACTCCCCGGCTGTGCCGTTCCTTCCCTGTAGGATATGTCCATTATGATAAATACTGCCCCCTATGTTGACCCGAGCGCGACTTCTCTCCCCCGCTCTCACGGCAAGGTAAACTGCTACTATGTCACTTTCATTCTTCAGGCCTTTGTAGTCAAGGACAGAAAGTAACTCCTGGTCGACGTCGTTTCCTACTGTAACCGGGAAGCCCAGTTCTTTCTGTAATGGGTCCCGGAGTGGGACCATTTCCTCCGTTTCGAACCTGGTGACAGGCTTAAATGCGCCCTTTCTTACGATCCCGGGCACGCCCACGCCGAGGCCCTTTATTCTCTTGTCGCTAATCGAACTCCGGTTAATCAGTGACTTTACGTGTTTTATCAGTGTCCCGGGAATACTGGAGTGGTCTCCTTCGTTTATCGCTTCCATGTCCAGAAAACCGCCCCCGCTTGCGACGAGTCGTTTGGATAGGTCGAAGAGCGCTATGGTGAACTTGGGAATGGATAAGTCTATCCCGACAAAAAAGTAATTAGACCCGTCGAACTCGTAGATGCTCGGCTTTCTCCCTGCGGACGTGTCCTTGACACCTCGTTTCCTGATCAAGCCTTTGCCCAGGAGTGCCTCGATCCCCTTCGTTATCGTTGGGAAGCTGTAGTCTGTACATTTGGAGATCTCCTTTTTAGTAGTGCCTGGATGGTCATAGAGGTAAGCCAGGACGGTGGTCTCCAGTTCTGGGTCTACTTTGGGCATTTGGTTACCAGCTCCGATATATTAAAGTTACTTTCATTAATTATATGAAAAGCGGATATTTTTACAATTTATTAAACCTAATTTATAAAAGTAGTACCAAAAACTCATCGCGATTGCCTAATAAGATATCCTAAAGATCCCAGTTAGCTAAGGTTCTAGAGAGCTAATTACCACTCAAGTAAAATTATTCTACAGCAATTCGATATTATTGTCAAGATATTAAAGTAGTTTTAATAAATTAAACTACCTTTTCTTGACAAGCTCCAATGAACTTGTCCTGACCTACGATTACTATCGGTCATATCTAAGGAGCACGCCAAAGGAGTCTGGCCTCGTCTTGGATGGACCTAGGGATAATTGACAGGGTAACGGCAAATGCCCGGTTTTGTTGATACCCCTTATACCGCGTTGATAGGGAGGTGGGCGATTAAAGGTTTCAACCGGAGGTCGAAGAACAGGTCGCTAGTAGCGGGTCCTTAGACAAAAAAAGGAGTGCCAGCAACCAACCCGCCTCAACACTTCTCCTGCCCGGCGTTGGTGCTAAAGTGCAGGGGCCTAGTTGTTCGGTAGGTTTCATGTGGGTTGGACGTTCAATAAAGGTTAGAAGAGTACCTCTTCCTTGTATGCTCTATTCATAAGCTCGCTGGTAGCGAGCTCGGGGTTCTTGTCGTTATGGACAACCTGATATACCTGCTCACAAATGGGCATTTCAAGGTCTAATCCTTGCTTGATCTGTTCAATTTCGGTTACGGTGTAATAACCTTCTACCACCATTCCGTCAATCCTTCCGGGCTGAACCTGCTCTCCCTTACCTATAGCTAAGCCGTACTTTTGATTTCTTGAAAAACGGCTGTTACAGGTCGCGATTAAATCTCCATTGCCTGCCAACCCGAAAGCTGGTTCTCTTCGAAGCCCTAAAGCATCGAGAAAGTCAGCGATCTCTTTCGTTCCTCTGGAAACCAGAGAAGCTAACGTGTTATCTCCGTACTTACCCAACCCTCTAGCGATACCGGCCCCTATGGCAACCGGGTTCTTAACTCCTCCACAAATCTCTACCTCCCTGAGCCCCCCGCGCGTGTATACGCGAAACTCTGAATTAGAGATCTCCTTGCTTAACGATCTAGCCTGCTTATACGAGGATGAACCCCTTTGCCCGGCAAGTACGACGGTGGTAAATATCCCCTTGGCTACCTCTTCCGCATGAGAGGGGCCGGATAGAGCCAAGACCGTTGCCTCTGAGCCCAGAGCGTTTTCGACAACGTCACTCATTGTTAGGATTAGGTCTCCTTTTCCAAACTTCAACCCTTTTGTTAGGCTGACCCACGTTATCTCCTCAATCCTTTCCGCAGAAAGGGTATCGTTAACTCGTCCCATTAGCCTTGCCAACGCTGCAGACGGAACGGCAATAAAGACAGCTTCTCCTTCCTTTTCCAAACTACGAAGGTCGGAGGTAAATTCAACTTCCTCTGGAATTCTTACCCCCGAAAGGTACTCCTCGTTCTCCCGCCTGTTCGCCAATTTATCCATGAACTCTTCTCTTCTACCCCACAGAAGAACTTGATGCCCGCAGTTTGCTAGGTGACGGGAAAAAGCGGTACCCCAACTTCCTGCCCCAAGGACAATCGTTTTCATTTATCCTCCCTAAAACTCAAATATAAGGATATATCCTGATAATGCAATTTCACTTTCCTGGCGGACTCCCCGTAATTTCCGCCCGCCACTTTTATGGGCTTTACACCCACCGCCCAATGGTTAGGATTCATAAACCTTTAAGCAAATTAACAGGTAAGCACAGTACGGGAAAACCGTATGCTATGATTGACGTGGCGGGAGCTGGAAACGTGATCTAGGGCGGAAATGTGAACCCAGCCGACAATCGAAAGAGCTGGATTGGAAACCCTCCACCTAAGGTATACGCGCCAGTTCTCGGCCCTACCGGAGGGAGGGGAGGCCCAACGAGGGGTCTTCCCCTTTTTACATCCTCTTTACCATAGCAGACTTTAGTAACCCCATTCAATTCCTCCTTTTTAATCTCTACGCGTCATTATGCCTGGAAGCGATTGATTAGTGACAAAATAAACCAAAGTTTGACTTCCAGTCAAGACCGTATTATGCTGAATATAAATAAGCAGTGGAGTAAGACCAAGAAAGGTTGGGTCGCTGTAAAGTGACCTAATTTCTGCCCTAGGGCAGATAAATCGACCTCTTGGGTTCCGCTGCTTTTACATTTTTTTAACATTCTTTCCTTTTTCTTTTTTCCACTTCAGCTTTCACACTCGCCCACCTTACTTCTTTTCCCTTTCTTATCACATCAGCTATTATATCGTAGTATCGGTCCTCATCAAAAGCTTCTTTTCGGAGAAATGCACCAGCAGGAAAGTCAGCTACTTGAATCAGATTTTCTTCCTCTCCCCCCCCAGATGTTCACAGCTTAACTTTACTTCTAGAGGATTTAATAGCCATCTCAAAGTAGAGTTGAATTCTTCTCTCTCCTTCGGATTGGTATATTTTTCGTCCACGTAGGGATCAAAATTTGCTTCTTCCTTGTCAGAGACTACAAAGGTGAGTAATCTCCCCACCATTATCGCGTAATTATTTGGAGTATTATCCACTCTACGCCCCTCTTTATCTAAGGTAAGAACATAGGATTCCGGTTCATACTTCGCCATATATTTCAAAAAAACGTTCTCTTATCTCATCTTCACCCCCCTACAGGTTAAAAAAACACACCAAATCCCTACACCTGTAGGCGCTTTGGGCCGATCAGGCTATTAAATCCGTTAGACCATGAAGTTGAAGATTGGCGAATTGCCCATTGCAACGAGCAAATTCGCTCTTCTTTATTTTTGCTCAGGAGGTAGTATATCGGGAAACCAAAGGATTGCCAAGGTTCTTATTCTTGTAGACCAGCCGACTTTGCTCAAATCGGTTTACTCCAGCCTCTCTTTGCCCCCTTTGAATCGCTTAAGATTGCCATTGAGACTAAGATAACTACTTTTATGCTACAACATTTCGCTGTTTATGGGCGGAAGAGCTTGTCCGAGTTCCCACATCCCGTATAATGCTTTTTGAGTAATCCGACTAGGAAAATAGAAGTCCGCTTAAGCAATTGAGCTGGTTGTTTCACCGATTACTATTTTTGTAGTCTAATCAAATCAATGATCTCACAGTTCAAAAACCCTCTCTGGGTAAGAGGATTGGTAACATCTTTTTTGTTTCCAGGGGGGTAAGATGAGCTAAACCAATATGTTCCATAGGAAGAAATGTAGCCTCTTTTTCCAAATCTTCTGAATTAATTTCTCCCTTTCCAGGATTAATTTCACAACAATGCCTGAGTTTAAGAATTTCCCAATTCTTGGGTTTTTCCCTTATCCAACCC
>JAGXLQ010000035.1 GCA_018334595.1 Candidatus Bipolaricaulota bacterium
GGTACCCACCCGGAGAGACCATCAGAGGTAAAGTAGTCTCTATTACGGACTTCGGGGCATTTATTGAGCTTGAGGATGACGTTGAGGGCCTTATCCATATCTCCGAACTTTCTTGGGGATATCCCGAGGATCCTCACGAGGTCGTTGAGGAAGGAGAGGAAATCGAAGCCGAGGTCCTCGACGTAGACGAAGAGGAACAAAGGATCAGCCTATCCGCCAGAAAGGCTCAGGAGGATCCGTGGGAGCACATCGAGGAACACTACGAGTCCGGCACTGAGATAACCGGAAAGGTCACCAAGGTGACTGATTTCGGTGCCTTCATACAGCTGGAAGAAGGCGTCGAAGGCCTGGTGCACGTATCCGAGCTCTCCTGGGATCACGTCGACCACCCCAGCGACATGCTGTCCGAAGGCGACGTCGTGACGGCACAGGTACTGGAAGTGGACAAGCAAGATAGACGAATAAGCCTGAGTATCAAACAGGCCCAGAAGGATCCGTGGCACGAGTTTCAGGAACTCTACTCGGTCGGAGCCAAGGTTAAGGGCGAAATATCGGAGATCAAGGACTTTGGAGCATTTATTAAAATCACGGACGACATCGAAGGCCTGATCCACGTCTCCGAGATATCTCAGGACAACGTTGAGACGCCCCAGGATACCCTGAACGTAGGCGAAAAGGTCGAGGCAAAGATCATTGGGATCAATGACGAAAAACGACAAGTACGCCTCTCCATAAGGATTCTGCAAGAGGAATCCGGTACCAAGTCGTCGTCCGAGTCCAACAAGGACAACAGCGGGCACGAGACGATCTCGATGAGAGAACACCTGGAAGAAAAAGGGTTTTAGTTCTGGATGGCGGGTCACCCAATCTACCTTGCCCTGATTGGACTGGGGGCTTACCTGATTGGCGCAATACCGTTTAGCTATATCGTCCCCCGGGTGTTCGCGAGGAAGGATATCAGGGAATACGGCTCCGGTAACCCCGGAGCCTCCAACGTCGCCCGGGAATGCGGAAAGACCTATGGCGCCGCTTCCTTGCTGCTTGACGCAGGCAAGGGGGTTGTAGCAGTTTTCCTTGTAGCTCAGCTGCAGGCACCGCTGGCAATTGGAATTTCCGCTGTGCTCGGTCACGTTACAAGCCCTTTCCTCAACTTCTCCGGCGGCAAGGGAGTAGCCACATATCTTGGATGTATATTTTACATTTCCTGGCCGGCCGGACTTATCTTCGCGGGGGTATGGACGGGCGCCCTGCTTATCTGGAATTACGCCGGTCTTAGTTCACTGCTGGCTGTCCTGACCGTTCCGGTAACGTTCTTCTTCTGTCAACTCAGCGTCACCTTGGTCTGGGCTTCAGTTGGGTCCGTCGCGCTTATCTACTTCACTCACCGGGGCAACATCCGGAGGATAGTCGAGGGAGAGGAAAACGTTATGTAGGTGATGTTGACGTAATCGGAAGGCGGGAAGTGAATCCATTGACCTGCAAGGGTTTGTTGGTATAATTAAACGGTTTTTGGGAAGGTTAATATCTTGGGAGATCGTCTAATGGTAGGACGGCAGGTTCTGGACCTGCTAGTGGAGGTTCGAATCCTCCTCTCCCAGCCAGGTCCCGTCGTCTAGCGGCCTAGGATATCGGGTTCTCATCCCGGCGACAGGGGTTCGAATCCCCTCGGGACTGCCAATTTTAACTATATGGTTTTTCGCCAGCAGGTTCTGAACTTGTAAACTGGTAAACCAACCTGGCCGTCATTCCTTCCACGCTTGAGACGAATCAGCCCCTATCGTAAAATTCCTGAGTTAAGAGGTGAGTTTCCTTGACCGAGGACAACGATTTTGAACCACGAGAGCCAAACAGGAACGAAGACGAAGATAGAAAGGATTTAGACGACGAAAGGCCACAGTTCCAGCTCCCGAACAACAATAACAACAACTTTCGCAACATCGCGTTGATCGTTGGCGCGATCATCCTTTCTCTGATCTTGTTTCAGACCCTGTTTAACTCCCCGATCGACGAAACAGAGATCACGTACAGTCAGTTTCTTCAGCAAGTCGAGCAGGGCAGCATTGCCAAGGTAACCATAAAAGCTGGATTAATTCAGGGAACGTATGCCAACGGGGGAAACTTTGTCACCAGGGGGCCGACCGACGCCACTAGTTACCTCGATGAGCTCAAGAGTCAGGGGGTGGAAGTCGAATTCAAGGAGGCTTCTGAGGGAAACTGGTTCTTCTCTCTGTTGATATCCTTACTACCCGTGTTGCTCATCATCGGCCTCTGGGTCTTTATGATGAGAAGGATGCAGGGTAACAACGCACTAAACTTCGGCAAGAGCCAGGCTAACCTGGTAAACAAGGAATTCAGCGACGTCTCCTTCGACGACTTTGCCGGCGTGGAAGAGGTCAAAGAGGAGGTAGAGGAGATAGTTGAATACCTGAGAAAACCGGAGAGGTTTAAGAAACTCGGTGCAGAAGTGCCCAAGGGTATGATATTGGTCGGACCGCCGGGCACGGGCAAGACCCTCCTGTCAAGGGCGATCGCCGGTGAGGCAGACGTACCCTTCTATCAAACTAGTGGGTCGAACTTCGTCGAGATGTTCGTCGGAGTCGGTGCCTCAAGGGTAAGAAACATGTTCAAACAGGCGAAGGAGAACGCCCCGTCGATCATATTCATCGACGAGCTGGACGCGATAGGTCGTAAGCGTGGTGCTGGCCTTGGAGGCGGCCACGACGAGAGAGAGCAAACACTCAACGAATTGCTCTCGGAGATGGACGGGTTCGATGCCAACGAGGGAGTAATAATTCTCGCGGCGACAAACCGCCCCGACGTTCTCGATCCGGCCCTGTTACGGCCGGGCAGGTTTGACCGCAAGATCACCGTCCCCGGCCCTGATATCAAAGGGAGAGAAGAGATCCTTAAGGTACACACCAAGAACAAGAAGCTGGCTGACGACGTCGAGCTTTCCGTCCTCGCGAGAAGGACGCCGGGCTTCGTCGGAGCCGACCTGGAGAACCTTGCTAACGAGGCAGCCCTACTCGCCGGACGGCGAGACAAGGAGGTCGTGGAGATGACCGATTTCGAGGAATCAATAGACAGGGTCCTCGCCGGAGTGAAGCGGAAGGGGATGGCCATCAGCAATGAGGAGAAGGAGAAGATCGCTTACCACGAAAGCGGGCACGCCATAATTGGGAAGCTTCTTCCCAATGCCGATCCTGTGCACAAGATTTCCATCATACCGCGAACTCAAGGCGCACTCGGCTTCACCCTCCAATTACCGCTGGAGGAAAAGTTTCTCGCATCCAAGTCGGAACTATTGGACAAGATAACCACGCTGCTCGGTGGAAGGACTGCCGAGGAATTGATATACAACGATATTACGACCGGCGCACAAGACGACTTCAAGAAGGCAACTGATATCGCAAAACGGATGGTAATGCAATACGGCATGAGCGAAGAGATAGGGCCGATAAACCTCGGACGGGAGAACGGAAACGTCTTCCTTGGCGAAGAGATAGTTAAAAGCAACGAGCACTCCGAGGAGGTTTCATCCCTCGTAGATCGCGAAATCCGGAGAATTGTGGAGGGTTGCCACGACAAAGCCCGGGAGATCCTCCAAGACAACAAGGTAATACTCGATGAGCTCAAGAACAAGCTGATACAACAAGAGGAGCTCGAGGGGGACGAGCTTGACGAGATACTCGACCAAGCGGCACTTCCCGCTAGCCCATAAATTCAAATGAAAAGAGATATTACAATCCTCGGCTCGACGGGCTCTATTGGTACTCAGACTCTGGAAGTAATATCTGAGCTGGAATCCAGCCGCGATCACGAATTCAACGTGATCGCCCTGGCGTGCGGATCGAATTTGCAACTTCTTGACGAACAGGTCGGGAGGTTTGAACCAGAGCTCGTCTGCGTGAAGAACGAGGAACTGCAGGGCAAAGCCCTGACACAACTCCCCGACTCCACCAGGGTCCTCTCCGGCCCCGATGGATTAAAGGAGATAGCCGCCCTACCAGCAACCGACCTTCTCGTAAATGCCCTCGTCGGTTTTATCGGATTAGAACCCACTCTGGCCGGTATCAGAGCAGGAAAGAAGATCCTACTGGCGAACAAGGAGTCGCTGGTCGTGGGGGGCGAGTTGGTCGAGAGGGAGCTGGAGAAGGGTTCGGCGACCATATTACCGATCGACAGCGAGCACAATGCAATATTTCAAGCCCTGCAAGCGGGGCAATCGGATGAGGTTAAGAGGTTGATCATCACCGCCTCCGGCGGACCGTTCCTGGATACACCGATTGAAGAAATCGCCGACGCCACTCCGGAAGAGGCGTTAAACCATCCAAATTGGGATATGGGAAACCGCATTACCTGCGATTCAGCCACAATGGTGAACAAAGGACTTGAGGTCATCGAAGCTCACTGGTTGTTCGGCCTCCCCTACGAAAGAATTGACGCCGTGATTCACCCACAATCCTTCGTCCATTCGCTGGTGGAGTACAGGGACGGCTCGATCATCGCCGAGATGGGAGACCCGGACATGAGGGTCCCGATTCAGTACACCCTTACCTATCCGGACAGGTACCCAAACGACTACCACAAGAGCACCCTTGCCGAGGTCCGCCGCCTGGACTTCCGCGAACTGGAGGAAGAGAGATACCCTGCCTTCAAAGCAGTCGTCGAGGCAGGCGAGGCGGGTGGTAACCGGCCGGCAGCAGTTAACGGAGCGGACGAGGCGTTGATCAAGCTGTTCCTCGACGAAAAAATCCGCTTCGGAGACATTGCCACGGGACTGAACTTGATACTTGACGCCGTTTCGCCCGTCGAAGAACCGACCCTTAAGGACTTAAGAGAAACTGACGAATGGGCGAGAAATAGTGTAAACCGGTTTTACGAGGAAGGCAAAATAGGTTTTCCACGGGGGGAAGAATTATAGCATGGCGAAGACATGTGTCTACTGTAACGAGCGGCCAGGAAAGAGGGAGTGCCCCGCCCTGGGAGGGTTAATCTGCCCTATCTGCTGTGGAGAAAGCAGGGGAGTGGAGATCAAGTGCCCCACGGATTGCCGTTACTTCCAGAGGGGGGAGGAGTTCCAGCAGGAAAAACGCTCCGAACCCTACAGGGAGGCGTGGTTCGAGAAGAACAGTGAAGTCCTGGAAGGGGAAAATCACAGGTTGCTTAACGCCCTGGCCCTGGTCGAGAGCCTCGTTTACTTTTACTACGAGGAGGACCAGTTGCTTACGGACGACCGCCTGATAACGGGGCTATCCGAGCTGGAGAAGCGCTTCAAACCAATAGAGGTGCCAACCCAGAACCTGGAACTAACCGAGTTCGTCGACGATGCACTTGTCAAAGCCATCGAGGCGGGCAGGTTGACGGAGGAGCAAATAAGGGAAGCGCTCTCCAGGACCATCGAAGTCGCCAGGGACTTTTCTGACGGCTCACGCGGTCTAGTCCAGGGCTTGACGGGTCGGGTAAAAGAGGACTACAACCTCCCTGACGAACATAACATGGACGAGGGGCAGCGCGGGGAATCGTTAATCACGACCCCCGACCAGCTTAACCGTTAACGGTTGCGAGCTAGTCTCCAATCCTAACTATCTCCTCAATAAACGTCTCCTTTAATCCAACTGCAAGGCTTGCGAGGATGTACGCCAACAGCCCGGCGAGGATCGTCCCGGCCACGAGGAGAAACTCGTTCTCTACGGGAAAGAAGTCCCTGACTCCGACCACGGCTAACCCCATCATCACGGCCGCCAGCAGAACTTTCCCGACGAACTTTACATCCGGGAAGAATTCCTTTAACCCCGTCTTGAACCGAAAGGCCACGAACAACAGGACTCCATTGACGAGACCGCTCACTCCAGTCGCGAGGGCGAGGCCGCCAACTTCCATCGGGCCGACGAGAAGCAGGTCGAGTGCCACGTTTACCCCTACCGCAATTACCCCGATGATCACCGGAGTTTTCGTGTCCTTCGTCGAATAGAAAGCCCTGGTAAACAGGGTCACAAAGCTATAACCTATCAAACCTATCAGGTAGAGGTCGAGGACGTGAGCGGTCATTAGGGTATCGGAGGGCAGGAAATTCCTGTGCTCGAACAAAAGCTTTATCACCGGCTTGCCCAGCAAAAAGAGGCCGAGGGTGGCGGGACAGATTATCAGCAAGGAGAACTTCACCCCCCTGTTCAACATGCTTGAAAACCCATCCCTGTCTCCGCCAACCCACTTCTCGGACAGCCGAGGAAGTATGGCGGAAGATATAGCGACCGCGAACAGTCCCAGGGGAAGCTGAAACAGGCGGTTCGCGTACTGCAGGGCGGAGACCGAGCCCGCCGTCAGGTGGGAGGCAAGCTTGTTGTCGACGAGAACGTTGACCTGCATCGCGATCAGGCCGATTACCACGGGCAACATCATCCGGGCTGCCCGCTTAATGCCCGGGTGGACTGGAAAGACGTTTCCGGACCAGACGAAACCGTTCCTTCTCAAGTAAGGGACCTGAAAGACCAGCTGGCCAAAGCCACCTATCAAGACTCCGACGGCCAGGCCAAAAACCGGCCTGGCAAAGAACCTGCCGACGTAGATCGCTCCGACGATTACTCCGAGGTTGAAGAAGACGGGAGCAAAGGAGGGCGCGAAGAAGGACTTCCGGGACTTCAATATCCCCATTATCAGAGCAGCAAAACCGATGATGCCAATAAACGGAAATATTACCCTCGTCAACTCTATCGTGAGCTGCTGCTGATCGGGGGAGAACCCGGATGCGAGAAAGGGGACGAAGTAGGGGGCGAGCAGTATTCCACCCGCGACAATAAACGGGAAGGCGATCAACGCCAGGTTAAACGCGTTGGAGGCCATCTTCTTTGCCTCTTCCCTGTTCGTCTGGAGATAACCCGTATATACCGGAATAAAGGACAGCGCGAGGGCACCTTCCCCAAGCAGCCTCCTCAGAAAATGGGGTATGTAAAATGCAATTAGATAGGAATCATAGGCGGGCCCCGCTCCAAATCTGTCGGCAATGACGACGTCACGGAATAGGCCAAACACCCTGGAGGCAGCTGTGGCCGCCGCAATTATTAATACGTCCCTGGCAAACCTTTTCATCAGGAACGAGGAACCAGCACCAGGCCTACCGGTATCTGCCTACTACCCCCGATCGTCTCAATTCTAATTCCGTCCCGGTAGACAAGACCTGAGGACGACCCACCGTCAAATGCTATCGCGTCTCTGATGTTCAACCCGGTGGAGTTAAGCAGTCTGGGTAGATCGGTCAAGCTAACCCCGCTATTGGCTACCACAATGAATAGGAGGTCCCCGTCCGAGGTCGTAGCCATAACTGTGCGGTTGGACCTCGAGGTCACCAAGCCGTCGGTCGAATTAAAGTTTTCCCGGTCAATATCCAGGGCCGTCTTCCCGTCCTTGACCAACAACGGCCCGGCACTTACCGCACTCCGAAGCATGGGAACGTAAGGCTCTAACTCCCACTTGAACTCAGCTTCATCGCCTACACTCAACCCGGTTATCTTACTCAGTCCTTTCCCGGCAGCAATTACTACCACCTGCTCCGAACCTATCGTAGAGGGCGCTCGATCCTTCCTGCCTACAACCTCCCCTCCTTCAAGTGTCAACACTACCTGTCCCGGGGCCCGCTGCTGGCTGATCCGGCCGTAGCGGGAGTTGTAGACGACGAGGTCGTCCGACCCGACGGGCCTGTTAAAGCCATTTATAGGGATGTTGCCGGCTCCGGTCTTCAGATAGAGGTCCAGGTCAGGACGGAAGAACTCGAGTTCGCCGAAATAACTTATACCGACCGCCGCCCGACTCTCCCAGTCCCGCGAAACCAGCTTTCCATCTTTTACCACCAGGCCAATCGGAGTTAAGGTTTTGGGGTCAAAGAAGTTTGCGTTCAAGCCGGCGACACCCAGGTTATCCTTCACCATCTCAGTTAAGGTATCTCCGTATCCTACCTTGTCGTTGGCAAGGACCGGTGTCAACCGGTAGTTATCGTTCCAATCCGATATTTCCAGATAGTGAATCACGTGACGTCGACCGTCAAGCCACCTGGTCATGGTATTATATGAGAAGTTCTGGGGCCCGGCCGGGCTAACTTCAGACCCGGGGGGCTCGGTCTCTCCGTCGAAGAGCAGATTTAGCTGGAATAGAAACCCGGATCCACCGCGTTCAGTCGCCACAAGAGCGCGTACTTCCGGCTTCAGGTCTACGGACAGGATCAACTGATCAAGGCCGTCTGCTTCAAGGGTAACCCGCTCAACCAACCCCGACTCCACGTTTCGGGACCCGTTGAACCCGCTAACGTCACTGGCGTTGTAGAATTTAATTCTGAGATCGTGCTCGCCGGAATCCAACCTCTCGAACGCCGATAATTTATCGAAGTTAAGGTTTATTACGTCCCGTTCGACCGAGAGGGTAAGAAGTTTTGCTGGTGGCAGGTTAACGTCGAGATGGCCGTTCCTTCTGAACAACTGGCCGTCTAAGTTGTTTACGAGCGTCTCCAGGGGGACAAAGACACGCCCACCAGACTTTACCAGTCTCTCCTCAGGCAGGTAAAAGGAACCGGTCTTCCCCCATTCCACCACGTACCCGCCGAGCCTGCCCGGGTCAACAACGGCACCAAACAGCTGAGCGGACTCCTCCAGGGGGACGGCCACCCCTTTAGGGGTAGATACGGTCGTGAGCTGGGTCAACTCTCCATTGAGGGAAACCGGCGGTGGGCCGGAATTTAACAAGAGGAATGCCAGGCCGGTAACTACGAACCCCGCAATCACCAGGACCCTGGTTAGATCAGAACTCATTGCCTAAAAACCCAATCGATAAAGAGATGGCAATCCCCCGGTACGGAAAGAAGTTACTCCGTCTCCTTTTCTTCCGCCTCCTCCTCAGTTTCTTCTTCCTCTTCTTCCATTACGTTGACCTTGATGTTGGCGTGGATATCCTCGTAAAGTCCTATCTCTACGCCAAACTGGCCAAGTTCTTCAATCGGCCCATCAAGCCTTACGCTGGCTTCGTCCAGATCGATCTCTGTCTCGTCCTTGACTGACTCAACTATGTCGCCCGTTCTTACCGACCCATACAGGTGGTGCTCCTCCTGGGCCTTGCGGACGAAGGATAAGGTAAGGCCATCCAGCTTGTCCGCGATATCTCGAGCGTGCTTCCGTCTCTCTTCCTTCTTCTTGCTTATTTCCCGGCGTACCTTTTCATACCTCCGCCTGTTGCCCACGGTCGGTTCGACTGCAAGGCCCTTGGGTACCAGATAGTTCCTGCCATATCCGTCGGCAACCTCGATTACTTCCCCCATCTCTCCCAGGTTCTCTATGTCTTCTGTCAAAATTAATTCCACTGCTTCCACCTCTTATCTTATTTGCTGTTGAAGTTTCTCCGTAGCGCTTATTTAGAGCGTCGGGACAAAACTCTTCAACCGGGTAAACGGCCAAAGAGCTCTATAGTTGCTACCAACTCAACCGTTAGACGAACACCCCGCAGAAGATGCGTGAGCTGTTCATTTTATTAGGTAATAGTACAATCCATCTTCCATATGTTCAAGATTCGAGTCATTTCAGGGCGGTGCCCGGTCGGTCACGCCGTAATGGAAACGACGGTTGAAAGCACGACTGCGACAGCTGAATATTATGTCGTTGTTGGAGGAGATCGCCTTATCGACGAGAGAACCCACCCGGGAGGGCAGCATGAACGGGATAGAAGAGCTTACGACTAAGAATAGAGTCCTTATCATGGGAATACTGAACGTCACCCCCGACTCCTTCTCGGACGGGGGCGAGTACAACGACGCGGACCTGGCACGGGAGAGAGGCATCGCAATGGTTAACCAGGGTGCCGATATCATTGACGTCGGAGCCTC
>JAGXLQ010000036.1 GCA_018334595.1 Candidatus Bipolaricaulota bacterium
GAAAATTGATTGTGAATCAAATCCCTTTTGGTTAGTATTTCGCGTGTTCACGGCCGGCCGCGACGGGAGTCTGGCGCCAGGATGTAGGATTTGGTCTTCCCAATTATGTATGTAGTTAGGGGACAGGACCTCGGGGTTAAGCTTTGCCCTTAACTACAATAATTTTGTGGTTGGGGGGCGTCAGGGCCTTGCAGGTTTGACGTTGAATTCAGAATATTGAACGTGAAACTTCGGAACAAAAACTAAAACTGAAGGGATGATCGTCAAGCATGGATAGAGACGAAGTGTTGAGGATAATTCGAGAGAAGATCGTCTACTTGGACTACGAACCGGGCAAGCAGCTCAGGGAAAAGGAGCTCCGCAAGGAGTTCGACATCGGCAGGACGCCGCTACGGGAGATCTTTATCAAGCTCGAGGCCGAAGGGTTGATTACGACGGTCCCCCACAGCGGGACGTACGTATCGACCGTCAGCTTTCACGAGCTCAGGGACCTGTTCGAGGTACGGAGTTACCTGATCAGGCTGGCCGGAAAGCTTGCCGCGAGGAGGATACAGAAGTCGCAGATAGAGGAATTGAAGGGTCTCGTCGAGGAACTAAAGACGGAGACGGACCCGAAGAAATTGATGAAACTCGACTCCAAAGGCCACGAGCTAATAAACAGGGCGACGCACAACAAGGTCCTCGCCGATAGCCTGAGGAAACTGCGCCAGCAGACCGTACGAATATGGGTATTCCCCAGGCGAAAGGACTTCATGGGCACGTTTGGCGAGGAGTTCGGGGACCTGATCGGGGCACTGGAGGAGGGTGACGAGACGAAGTGCGGGAAGATCCTCGCCTCTCACATGAACGACTTCATCAACGAGATCAAGGAGCAGTTCATCACCGCAGGCCACATGTAAGTTTGAGGGGACCGCGAGGGTAGGGAGCTGTCGAGTCGGGGGTGGATAAGTTCAGCCCACCATCTGGAGAAGTCTTTTCTGCAAATCAAGAATTTCTATTTGACATTTTTTTTGGAACAGGGTAGTATATCAACGATATATCGTTGTTCAGAAATAAAAATAACAATCTGGAGGTCTTTATGTTAAAGTCGAATAAGTTAGTTAATAAAACTCCCCGGATGACTATATTGTCAGAGGACGACAAGGAACAGATATACGACGCGTCCCTGGAAATACTTCAGCATACCGGGGTAAAAATCGACCTTGAAGAAGCAAGAGACATATTTGCCGATGCAGGTGCACGAGTGGACGGCGACATGGTCCACATTCCTCCCTGCTTGGTCAACGAGGCAGTCAAGAAGGCCCCGAAGAAGATCCTGATGTACGACAGGAACGGGGAACTGGCCATGAGGCTTGGAGGAAAGAACTCTTACTTTGGGTCCGGTACCGACGTACCCCGGACTCTCGACGAAAACGGCGAGATGAGGCAGACTAACGCAGAAGACATCGCCAAATGGGCAAGGCTCTGTGACGGTCTGGACAACATCGACTTCTCCTCCCCGATCGGACTGCTGAGAAAGCAGCCCGAGAACATCCAGGACCTTCTCGAAGCGCGACAGGTCATGGCGAACACGACCAAGCCGGTCATGTTCTGTTCCTGGGACGACAGGGGAACGAAGGACATCTTCGACATGGCGGCCATCGCCGTCGGCGGCGAAGAACAGTTAAAGGCTAAACCCTACATCGTCCATTACATCGAGCCCGTCACGCCTTTGAGCCACAGCAAGGAGGTCGCCGCGCAGGTGATCTTCGGGGCGAAGAACAACCTCCCGACGATCTACACGCCGATGCCCTCGGCAGGCGCGGTCAGCCCAATGACGCTCGCCGGGTCGATAGCTCTGGGTCTGGCAGAATCCCTGACGGGTATAACGCTGGCTCAGCTGGTTCAAGAGGGGGCGCCGATGGTCACCGGTGGAATTTACTCCATCCTCGACATGAAGACTTCGGGCTTCGTCTACGGAGGACCGGAGTTTGGCCTGATGAACGCGGCCGTGACCGAGATGGCTCAATACCTCGGCCTGCCGATGTTCGGAACCGCGGGCGTAACCGACTCCAAGGTCGTGGACACGCAGGCGGCAATCGAGGCGACGTTCAACATCGTTACCCAGTCGCTGGCCGGCGCTAATCTCGTTCACGACGTAGGCTACCTCTCCTCAGGGCTGCTTTACTCCTACGACCAGCTAACGATAAGTGACGAGATAATTGGGATGACCAAGCGGATCATGAAGGGTATAGACACCTCGAAGGAAAACCTGGCCACTGACCTGGTCCAGGAGGTCGGCCCGAAAGGAAACTTCCTCAGCACGTCACACACCATGGACAACTTCAAGAAGGAGCACTGGCAGCCGACGCTGATGGACCGTCACAACTTCGAGGCCTGGGAGAAGGAAGGAAGCAAGACCATGGGCGAAAGGATCCACGAAAAGTCAACTAAGATCCTGGAGACCCACGAGCCAGAGGCACTTGACGAGGACAAGCAGGAAGAGCTCGACGCAATTATCGAAGAGGAAAAAGAGAACCGTGAGGTACGTTATTAAGGAGGGAATATGTTAGATAATCAATCATTTGCCAATAGATCATCTCGAGAAAGGGTTGGATTTGAGATACTCAGCGAATCTCAGGTCAAGGACATACATGAGGCTTCGCTGGAAATTCTGAAGAACACCGGCGTAAACATTCACTACAAGGAAACCAGGGACCTGCTAAAGGACGCCGGCTGTTCCGTCGAAGGAGACAAAGTCTTCTTTCCACCGGGACTGGTGGAGTGGGCAATAGACGCCGCACCGGGTCGGACCTTCCTGTTCGACAGGAACGGGGAAAACCCGATCACGCTCGGTGGTAAAAACGTCACGTTTGGTCTCGGCCCCACACTCCTGAAGATGCGCGACCCGGAAACGGGTGAGCGCAGGCCATTCCGCAAGGAGGACACCGTTAAAGCAGCGCGGCTGGTGGACGCCCTGGACAACATCGACTGGGTCTCGGGGCTGGGTACAATAGACGACGTGCCGCACGAACTCTCGGACCGCCACGAGTTCGAGGCAATGATCAAGAACACGACTAAGCCGATCGTCGCCTGGAGTTACACCAACGAAGGGCTCGAGGACATCGTCGAAATGGCGTCGGCAGTCGCGGGGGGCAAGGAGGAGTTCTTACGAAAACCGTTCGTAATATCCTACTCCGAGCCGATCTCACCGCTCACGCACGACAAGGACGCCAGCAAGAAGTTGCTCATGACGGCGGAGATGGGTATCCCCACGATACACGATCCCATTCCTCAGGCGGGAGCAAGCGCCCCGGTCACGCTGGCCGGACAGCTCGCCCAGGGTAACGCGGAGAACCTCTCCGGCCTGGTCATCTCCCAGGTAAAGCGAGAGGGCCTGCCCTTCTTCATCGGCGGCGTAATGTCGATTATGGATATGCAGACGGCAATACTTGCCTACGGAGCCCCTGAGAAGGAACTGGCCACAGCAGCATATCAGGACATCGCTGAATTCTACGACATCCCGACCTTCGGGACGGGTGGATGTACGGACTCAAAGGTCGTAGACCAGCAAATGGGGATCGAAAACATGATGTCCGTTCTCTTCTCGTCCTTAAGCGGAGCCAACCTCGTCCACGACGTCGGCTACATGGAATCAGGTACGACGGGGTCCTTAAGCGAAATTGCCATGGTCGACGAGATCGTCGGTCAGGTCAAGAAGTTCATCGAGGGAGTAGACGTCAACAACTACACCCTGGCGCTGGACGTAATTGATGAAGTCGGCCCAGAGGGCAACCATTTGACACACAAGCATACTTTGGATAACTTTAAAGAGGTAGCCTGGCATCCGACGTTAATGGACAGAGACGTCCCCGACACCTGGAAAGACAAAGGGGCGAAAACGATGGAGGAAAGACTTCAGGAGAAAGTCCTGAACATCCTTGATGAGCACGAACCGGAACCGTTGCCCGATGACGTAGTAGAAAAGATAGATAGCGTCATCGAGAATCTTTAAATTGGTCAAGCTGAGGGGGTCCTACGGGGCCCCCTCAAAATTTTCTCAAAGTTAAAGAGGTTAAAAAACGTTTAATCCTTAGAGGAGGAGAAACATGCCTTCAATTGAACTGGAGGATGTCTACAAGATCTTTGGCGACGAGCCGGAGATTGCCCTCAAACTCTTGAAGGAAGGCAAGGGCAAGGACAAGATACAGGCTGAAACTGGGCAGGTTGTAGGTGTTCGTGGCATCAGTTTTACCATTGAGGACAACGAGCTATTCGTAATAATGGGGCTTTCGGGGTCCGGGAAATCCACCCTATTGAGATGCGTTAACAGGCTGGTCGAACCAACTTCCGGGAAGATCGTACTGCACGCCGACGGAACCGATTACGACGTAGTAAATGCTGACAGCGAGACTCTACGGCAGATAAGAGAGACACAGATGAGTATGGTTTTTCAAAACTTCGCTCTCTTTCCCCATAGAACCGTCATCGACAACGTCGCCTTCGGGCTGGAAATTCAAGAGGTAAACAAGAAGGAACGGGTGAGAAAGGCCAAGGAACTGATCGAGGTCGTCGGGTTGGAAGGATTTGGAGATTCTTATCCCAATCAGCTGTCAGGGGGAATGCAACAGAGAGTTGGTCTGGCAAGGGGCCTGGCCACCGGCGCGGAGATTCTTCTAATGGATGAGCCCTTCTCGGCGCTGGACCCTCTAATTAAGGTACAGATGCAGGACGAACTTTTAGATTTAATGGAGGAGATGCAAAGAACCATACTGTTTGTAACCCACGATCTCGACGAGGCGTTGAAGCTGGGAGATCGTATCACGATCATGGAAGCAGGTAAAATGGTCCAGTTAGGTAACCCGGAGCAGATAATCGTCAACCCGAAGACCGAATACGTGGCTGATTTCGTGGAAAACGCCGACCCTTCAGACGTATTAAGGTCGGAGACTGTCGCCACGACTAGTTTTGAACCGGACGAAAACAACCGGGTAAGACTAACAGAGAGCGCGGAGGTTGAGCTCGACTCCAAAGGACGACCCGTACAAGGATACTTTTCTCAAACCCCGATCGAGATACGATCCCTCGACGAACTGTCGGAACTCAACGAGGACGTAATACTGTCAACAGGTCCCGACACGCCGATAAGTAAAATCATGAGAGCGAGATTAACCTATGCAACCACTCCCGTCATCATCGTTCGCGACGGCGTGATGATTGGGTTCGTTACCGAAAGAAATATACTCCACGGTTTATTAGAAAAAGGGAGGGAAGACCTATGAAACCGCGATACCGCTACACGTCTTTGATCCTAGTTGCTCTCATCCTCACTGTGGGTTTCGTCCTTCTCTGTTCTCAGACGGGTTACGGCGAAACTTTACAGGACAAGCTTCTGGGCACCGGCGGTGGGTTCATCCCCATCGAAGGATGGATAACAACTGCAGTGGATTGGATGGCAATAAACTTCCGTCCCCTGTTCGACGTGGTAACAATTATCGTCAACGTAGTTAACGACACGATCATCACGATACTCAGGTTCGGCGACTGGCACTATTCCGGAGTATTCGTCTTTAACATCTTCGGCACTGTAGTCCAGATCCCGCTGCTCGCCGGTCTGGTCGGATTGTTGATGTGGTACCTCTCCGGAAGCATCGTGACCGGTTCAGCCGGTCTAGTTATGCTCTGGCTGGCCGCTAACTTCGGATACTGGCCGGAGACGATTGAGACGTTCTCGTTGACATTGACTTCCGCCTTTCTCGCCCTAGTTCTGGGTATCCCGACGGGTATTTTTGCGGCAATCAACGACACCGCCGACACGATCATCAGGCCAATCCTCGACCTTATGCAGACGATGCCCGTATTTGTTTACCTGATTCCGGCGGTCCTCTTCTTTGGAATCGGACCTGCTCCGGGCGCAGTAGCTACGGTAATATTTGCTTACCCCCCCGCGGTCAGGCTGACCAACCTGGGAATCAGGGGCGTTCCGACGGAACTGATAGAGGCAGGAGAGTCATTTGGCTGTAACAACATACAACTTCTGACCAAAGTACAGCTTCCCGTTGCGCGACCGAACATTATGGCGGGCGTAAACCAGACAATCATGCTGGCTTTGTCGATGGCAGTTGTTGCAGGCTTGGTCGGAGCCGGCGGACTTGGTGGCGTCGTCGTCCGGGGAATTCAGCGGATGCGTGTAGGTGAGGGATTCGTCGGCGGACTTGTAGTAGTCTTCGTCGCCATGATCCTTGACAGAGCAACTTCAAACATCGGACAGTCAACAACAGAAGAGGCATAAGAAAATTATCCGTAATTGATCCGTTTTCTAACCCAAGGGGGTGATGTCCGCAGAGTTATTCCAGGTTGTTAGTCGAGTCTTAACCCTAACTTTTTCGCATCATACATAGGGAGGTGCGTGTGCGTGTTTAAAAAGAACAAATTGTTTGTAGTCTCCGTAATGGTCATGGCACTCGTTATCGGTTTAAGCAGTTTTTCCATCGTTGCATCGGCTGAGAAGAAGAACTCCATTACTTTTGGTATCGTTCCGTGGTCGGAATCACTGGCAATCGGTAGTTTGATCGAACATATCCTCGAGGTAGACCTGGGCGTGAACGTAAACTCCATGAACCCTGACATCGGCGCGGCCTACACCGCAATTAAGCAGGGAGACATGGATCTATTCGTCGAGTCCTGGCTGCCCCTGACCCACGAAGCATACTGGGGCGAGTCGGCGGCGGACCTGACGGACTTCGGTCCGATCTACGAAGACGCTCTGCTCTGCTGGGCAGTTCCTAACTACGTCCCCGAAGACGTTGTCAGCTCGGTCGAGGACCTGGGCAAAGAGGAAGTCAAGGAGAAAATGGACGGAGAGGTCGTAGGCATCGACCCCGGCGCTGGTCTAATGCAACACTCGGAAGTCATGATGGAGGAGTACCCCGAATTGGAGGACTGGGAACTCAAGGACTCCAGTGACTACGCCATGGTGGCAGAGCTGAAGAGGAGAATGCAGAGGGATAACTGGACGGTCGTCACCTTGTGGAAACCCCATTTCGCGTTTGCCAGGTTCGACATTCGCTGCATCGACGAACCGGAGAACATCCTCGGCGCGGAGGAACGGGTTCACATGGTCGGTAGAAAGGACTTCATGAGCGTATACCCGAACGAGGTCAGCGAATTCCTGAGCCGTTTCTACCTCCCAATCGATAAGGTAAACGAACTGACGGACATGCACGACGAAAACGGCGACGCCGCCGGTGGCATGTTTGCCAACAAGTACCCAGAATTAGTCGACTACTGGTTGCACGGAATGGACGCTCTGGACTAACAACCAACCAACAACCAGTAACATGAAAATTTGAAGATCGTGCGGGAGGTCCTTCGGGCCTCCCGTTTTACTTTTTATTCACAAACTCAGAAAAAAAAGACGAAGGCTCGAGGAGGAAAAAAGAACCAGTTTTGCTGCATTTTTCCCGACCCAACGAGTAAAGGAGGTATCATTGGACTTGAGAAACAACTCACTCATCTGGCTCACCGTAATCGCCCTGGGTTTAACTATCTCTCTATCCGGTTTCTCCGTGATGGCGGATGAGTACGGACAGACGGTAAACTTTGGCGTCGTCCCCTGGTCAGAATCGCTCGCCCTGGGAGGGCTAATCGAGTACCTGCTGGAAACAGAAATAGGGATACACGTGGAGGTCACGAACCCGAACATCGGTACCGCGTACAACGACGTGAAGAATAAAAGACTGGACCTGATGATTGAAGCCTGGCTGCCAAGGACACATGAAAACTACTGGAACAGGGTATCCAGGTACGTCTTGAATTTCGGGCCTGCTTACGAGGATGCGGGACTGACCTGGGCGGTGCCGGACTACGTATACGAAACAGGGGTTAAATCAGTGGTGGACCTGGGCGACCCGGAGGTCAAGGAGAAACTCGACGGAAAGATTACCGGAATAGATCCACATTCCGGAATTATGCAACACTCGAAACTGATGATAGAAAAAGAATACCCCGAACTGAAGGGATACAAGTTAGTTGAAGGAACGGACGCCGGGATGGCAGAAAAACTAGACAATGCCATTAACGAGGAAGAGTGGATTGTAGTAACTCTCTGGGCACCTCACGATGCCTATGCAATATACGATCTTCACGCCCTTGAAGAACCAAAAAACGTCCTGGGCGGTGAGGAACACATCAGCATCATCGCCCGTCAGGATTTTATGACGCTCTTTCCCAACGAGATAAGCGAATTCTTAAGCAGGTTCCACCTGCCCTTTGAGATGGAGATGGAACTCACGGGATACTACAACGACCTAGGAAACGCTTACGCGGCAGGGCAAAAGTTCGCGGAGAACCATCCAAATTTAGTCGACTACTGGGTAAATGGACCGTCGGCGATAGAGTAGACTGGCTATCGATTTATAACTTATTTTGATTATATAACTTATAAAAGTTATAGCCTCAAGGTTCACCCACAAGTGGAGGTGGCAACACCTCCACTTTTTTCATTTGTGTGGGAAAATATCGACCTTCCTTCCGTTAACTTCCCCAGTCAGGGGGTTCCATTTACCTCCACAATTGCCCCAACTACTTTCCAAGGACCTTAGACGGGGGTTTACCCGTGATTTTGGTTGGATATAGGTTTAAAAGATTTATTCGCCATGAACAGACTAATCAACCACCAGGTTGCTCATACCAAAGCAACCTGGTTCACATTTGTACCCCGTACTACAGCGGAGGCAAACCTCCGCGGACGTCTATCTGGCAGAACCGTCGGCCCGAGCCAACCGTCCAAACGGTCTGAGCCGTCTTAACGGACCAACAGCATAATGCGATTGATTCTCCGCCGGACACCTCTATTTTTAAAACTAACTTCAGGGATAGACGCGGTTGTACCCGCGGAGTTGGCAGCGTGTAAGAGTCGTCGGAGTTTATTTAGCACATGCAAATTAGATGTCCGTTACGCTGCCCGGACCAAAAAGCAAAACAACACTTAGTACTTACATGACGCCTGGCCCATACCTGCCCTCCCCTTCCGGGCGGGACTTGTAACAGAACCGTTTCAGACACAAGTTACTTTCACCAAGTACTCGAGGCCAGCAACGCCATTAAGAGGTCACACCCTACACCAAATGTCTCTCACCACACCTTCTCCCGTAAACTTTCAAGGAAGCTAACTGACTCCGCCTTTTTCTCGAGTCGCACTGCTCATTTACGATACTTCAGATGGAAAAAGGTTTCGAATTGATTGATTGGGAACTCTCATCCGACCATGCATCACAATCGTGTAGCCACCGAGCACGAAGGGATGCTTATTAGTACGTTTTAACGGTTCTAACCTGCAACCGGAAAAGGATTAACCGGAAGTGATTACCGGAAAAACTACAAAACAAAAGATTTCACACTTGAAATTGGGAGCCCTTTTAGGGACGCTGGATATTTCATGCTAATTTGAGCAGCCATTCACCACCAGTGAGTGTCCCAGAATGCACGGCAATTTCAGTACGCGAAATCCTTTCGTAAAAAACTTGACATATTTTTTCACTTTTGATAAGATAACTTTTAGTGAGTATTCAACCTGTATACTAATATTATGTTAATTCTTACAAAGCTCCAACAAGATAATGAAATCTACTCGACGTTAAGAGAGAGGATCATTTTTGTCGACTATGAACCCGGTCATCCATTAAGCGAGCAAAAAATGGCCGATAAATTCGGCTGCTCAAGGGTTCCAGTTAGAGAGGCGTTGATTCTATTAAAGGTCGAGGGGCTAGTAACTGTGGTGGCAAACCAAGGGACGTTTGTAAGCGACGTGAGTCTTCGCTATTTAAAGGACAACTTTATTATTCGAAGCAAGCTCGCCAAAGTCCTTGGCAAGTTAGCAGCG
>JAGXLQ010000037.1 GCA_018334595.1 Candidatus Bipolaricaulota bacterium
GGGGACAACCACGCGAGATACAGCTGGGACTCGCACAACAGGTACGACACGCGGACCACGACCAACGTCGAGACGGACGTTAACACCACCGTAAAGAGCAGCGCCAGCCTTTTCTAGATGAGTTCAGGATCTCTTGGAAAGGACTAGCTAAGCGGGATAGTAACAGAAGGAGACTGACCCCGTCCGATCGACTCGGACGGGGTCAGTCCTAAACTTCCACCCATCCGGTGACGGCATTTACCATCCAACGGGAAAAAGGCGCTTTGCAAAGATTCCTACTATTGATATAATCAGGATGGATGGGCAAATCACGAAAGTTTACTAGTTTAACGGAGACAAGATGCCGACAAGAACGGGTGCCGCATTCAGGACAGTTTCACTGGCCCTACTATTCCTTCTAACCTTTATATACCCCGGCGTTGCCCCTGACTCTTACGGACAGCAACCTTGTTACATTTTTTCCCCGGACGGGGCAACGATATACGTAAGTCAAGGCGAAACCGGCGTTCTTCTGACCCAGGTAACCATCAACGACTGTTTGGGCTACTGCGAACAAATAGACCTAACGCAACCGGTGATCGACTTCACCGGATCAGGACCCTCTCAGGGGTCCATCACCCTGTCTAACCCCGGTCCTCAGGCCGTGTCAAACCCGGAGGATCCGACCGCACAGTTCAACGTACTTATGAACGTCTCATCGGACTTACCTGCAGGAGAATATTCATTTATTATTGCAACAACCGCCGAGTGCACCGAGGGTGGTTACGCAGGGACCCCAGGTTCCTTCTCTTTACAATCCGAGGAGTTTACCATTTCCGTAACTGCAGAGCCTTACCCTTTTACGGGAGAGTGCTGCCTGCCGACGATTGGCTCCCAGCTAAACACGACCGCCGTGCCCGGCGACAGGGTCCCGCTGGTCTCGGTCAACATTACGAATAACTGCGGCTACAACGACTATCCAAACGGGGATTCTGTAACGCAGCCCACCGTGACGATAAGCGGGGTAAACGTTACTCCGTCCCCAAAACCGGGGGATATCGTCCTTATCCCCGCCCCCTACCAGTCCAACCTGACTTCAGGTGAGACCGTGGGCATCACCCTGTTTGCCATCCTCACGGAGGACGTCCCCAACGGCTTCTACGAGGTCTCGGCTACGCTGGAGGTCGAGTGTGAAGGATACCAGGGGATACAAACCCATCGCCTGGGCAAGGTATTTACCCTGGCCGTGCAATCTGAGAGAGACCGTACTTTCTTCCCCGGGCTGCAAATTCCTGCCGCCTATCCCCAAGACGTCTGCGCGGCTCCGGGGTCGACGCTGCTGATACCGATCAGTATCATCTCGGACCCCGAGACCTTCAAGTGGGAAGGCTCGGTGAAGTTCGGAGAAGGGGGCAAGGAGGCGAGGATTATGGCTGCCTCTCATAGGGCGGTGGTAACCGTCATCCCTCCCGGCCTTGAAGGGAGGACGGGGGCCCAGGTCACCGGCCCCGACGGCCGGAGCAACACGGTATACATTAACGTCGACGAGGACTGCATCAGCAACAAAGGAGAGGAGATTACAGACGAGCAGGTCCGTAAATGGGGGGAAGAGGTCCCCGAAGACCTGAAGGGGAGGGCCACCGACGAGACCGGCCAGTTTATCAACTTCGTCCCCGGAGAGGTGATCTTCCAGTTCGAGGGGAGGCCCGAGGAATTGGAGTCACTTAAATCAAAACACGAGGTCAAATCCATCGAGCGGATACCGCCGACCGACTTCTACGTGGCTAGATTAGAGGACGACGGGATAAGGAATACGTTAGAAACGGCCGACACGCTTTCCGGCGAACCGGGCGTGAACTACGCCACGGAAAATGGCCTGATGACCCTCATCGAGACCGAACTCAACGACCCAAACCTGGATAAGCAGGAACAGATAGCCGCGACAAACATGTTCACCGGCTGGCGGGCGTTCTTCCCGGTTCAGGGCCACGGGGTGAAGCTTGCCGTAGTGGATACGGGGCTTGACCTATCCGTCAAGGACGAGGTCAGGACCTCGCGGTTTGCACCCAACGGGGTCGACGTCAGCACCGGACAGCAGAGCCTTGCCTTGCTTCTGGGTACTTCCACGGCGGATGACCGCCGGGGCCACGGGACGATAGTCGCGGGCATAGCAAGCGCTCAGGGGGACAACAACAAACTTGGTGCGGGAGTGGCCTTCAACAGCAGGGTCATACCGATAAAGGTATTCGGCAAGAGTCGCTTCGCTTCCCAGGAGACTATCGCCAAGGGCCTAATCGCCGCCTTCTACCTGGAGGCGGACGTGGTCAACATGAGCCTTGGTTGTGCTCGCTGCCGCCCGTCGAAGGAGCGGCAGACGAGAGAGTACTTCGACAGGGTACTCACATTCCTCTACGAGGACTTCGAGAACCAGGATATCTCACCCCCGATAGTAGTAGCCGCAACTGGAAACGACGGAGAGGGGATCGTCGATACCCCTGCGGCCGACCCCAGGGTTATAGCGGTCGGCTCTTACAACCTGGAGAAGGAAGCTAGAAGCTCCTTTTCCAATTACGGCGAGGAGGTTGACTTCGTCGCCCCCGGAGAGAACGTCTACACGACCCTGCTCGGCGGGGAGTTCGGAGACGGCGGTTCGGGGACATCGTTTTCCTCTCCTCAGGGAGCGGGCCTAGTGGCACTGATCCTATCGACGCAGCCCAAGCTAAAGGACCTGGGCACGGAGGCAGTAAAGGAGAAGATAAAGCAATGTTTTGTCAAGGACGTCGGGGAGCCCGGCTTTGACAACGAAACCGGCTGGGGCATGATCTACATCCCCGACCCGAGTGAGGTCGATCCCGAGAGTTGTTTGATATTTGAAAGGCCCGAAGAGAACAGATAACTGATCGTAAGCGTTTTCGTTACCCTTTGGTGATTACATTGAATATCCCGAGGTTTTTATTTCTTTTAACCGCGGTAACCGGCATAGCCCTTGTCATGACTTTCTACGCTGCAGCAGGGGGCGAACTGGAAATGGACGGCACGCTTAAAACGGGGTTCAGTTTGGCCTCAAGGGACTGCAAGGTCGAGTACGGTTCAGTCGTATGCAGCGATCTTTCAGAAGAGGAGAGTAAGTTCACTCCTTACTTCCTGGAGGGTTTGCTGGACGTCAACATATCGGGGTTATTTGGTCCCGGTGACGACTTTGGGATTCTTACCGAGGTCTATCACCCCTACACTCCCTATTCGGGAATAACGTTCCAGGCGTTCTCACACAAGACGCTCGTAGGGGAGCTGGCAACCTTCGAGGGCGAGGGGATTTTTTCTCCCAATATCATCCTGTACACCACCCCGGACAAACGGACGGAGTGGTACGGCGCGACCTTCGAGAGCCTGGCGTTCAGGCGATATAAGTCCTCTATCGAGTTTGGCCTTGTCGGCCTGACTGCTGATACCACCATCATCCTTGACAACTGGCAGAACGAACCCGAGGACAAGCCGGACATCCAAACCGGCTTAATTTTCGAAGTATCGGGTGAAACCCAGGAAGAAGTTGAAATAAACATGGAGACGAGAATGGGAGTCAGAGACGGCGTGACCTGCTTCGGTAACTGTATTGGACCACGAAAGCTCCAACAACTAGCCGTTCAACAGGGCATGGGGTTCGAGGAATTTCTGCTCTCCGTGGACAACTTTCCCCTGGAGGTAGTTGATCTCAGCCTATCCGGGCTATTTTCCACCGACAACGGCCTGGACAACTTTACGTTAACAGGCTACAAGACCTGGGAGTACGGCGGCGGTGACGTATCCCTGAACACGAGCGTGGTCATGACCCCTTCTGCCTTCATTCCCCTTGCCGGAACCTCGCTAACCTGGACGGCGGAGCCGTTTTCCCTAACCTTCCTGTTCGACGAGACATTTAAACTGGAGAATACGACACAGTCCTTGAGGTTGAACCCGGACGTGAGCGATCTGGGGGTAGAAGGGTTAAGCTTGAGCTCGCAGAGCCTCCTGGGGAAACAACTGAACGTCAGCCTGACCGTCCCCACCAATCCAGTCGACTTTACTGCGGGGATACGCTTCGCCTACCAGGAGGAGTACGAATTTTACGGGCTGGAATCAGGAATTATTACAGCCCAGCTTAACGGCGACCCCTTCAGCGCCAAGGCCATCTACGCCTTCCGGGACAACTCCCGGGTATTCAAGCTGGAGACCGAATTGAAGTTCTAGGTTATCTCCTTATTCCTTTTTCTAATAGAAAGCAAACCTGTACTTTATCCCAAAGTGTAGGGTGAAACCAGTATAATCACCTGACTCCGTAAAGACGAATCCGGCACCGCCAAACCCGGACAGAGGGATACCCGTAGGTAGGTTTAGTTGCAGGCCGGTAAGCGCCTCGAACTGTTCATAGACTCCCTCTGAGGTATACCGCACTGATCCACCGGCATAAGGCAACACATTGCCCATTGCCAACGGGTAGACCTTTCCTGCAAGCGAGTAATCAAAGGTGGAGAAGTTGCTTTCCAGTGGAGACCCCATGCCCAATTCTAATGACAAAATCCAAAGTTTTAATTCGCTAAAAATGTACGCCCTGTCTCCATCCAACTTCGCACCTGCGGCCAGCTCTTGCCCCTGTACGTTTACGGCACTTGCATTTAGGACAAGAAATAGAACCAGCATGACAACTACCAAGGGGCTCTTAGTATTTCTCATCGAATCCTCCTGTTTGCCTCCTGTGTCTTTAACCATAAGTCCTGGCTTTCACTCCACGTCACGGATTATTCGGCTTAAGGCTCGCTACTGTAAATAACTTATGTTAGTCTTGTCCAGCTCTATATGAATCTGGAACCTGTCCCCGTACTTGTAGTCAAATATCAGCGGCACCTTCACCTGTTCCGGCATGAAAATAGAGATGGTCTCCGTCCCATACTCTTTTTCCGTCTCCAGGAAGTACTTGTTAACCTTGATCTCCGTGTCTCCCGCCTCGACTGTCCGTGATTCGACGAGGTCGGAGCCGCGTATCACCGAAGAAAAAGAGATCGGCTCGTCCCTGCCCAGTTCTTCAGTCTGAGAATCACCAAAGGTGGGCAGCCTACTTAAATTGCCCGTGTGGTCTACCTGTACCGTGTAGAGGTCTTCGCCTACCTCCTTCACCGTATAGGTAGAGGTCCCAAACAGTTGGCCCATAGGAGACTGGCCCTCCACGGTGTAGACAACCGTAGCGTCCTGAAACGGAAACGAGATGTCAGCGTCTCCAGCCCCCCCAAGGGCAATAAACCCAGTCGAGACGACCAACACGCCCATGAGAAGAGGAACCGAATATACCGCTAGGTTGTCTCTCATTTTCCTCACCGTGATAATATCCCCTCACCAATTGGAGCTCGACTCACTATCTTCCGTTATTATTTTGAGTTACCCGGCCCACGATATCAATAAAATCCTCCGTACAAGTAATAAAACTGGTTCTGCCGTCTCCCGGGTCACGTGAACCTCTTTATTACCCTACTGCGGAAGTTCCTGTTGAGGACGGCGGCGAGCAAGAGAACGACCCCAATTATACCCTGGAACCACTTAGACTGGATCCCCATTTGAATGACGCCAGTGTTTATATAACGCAGGAGGAAGGTCCCAATAAACGCCCCTTCAAGGGAGCCAACTCCACCAGTTAACGCAGCCCCACCGATCACTGCGGCGGCGATCATGTACAGTTCGAGGCCCATAGCCGTATTGGTCATCGTCGCACCCGCGGAAGTAGCGGAGACTACCCCGGCAAATCCGGCCAAAGTAGAAGTTAGAATGAAAAGCACAAGTTTTGTCCTATCGGGCTTTGACCCCCTGGCCAGCGCGGCATCGTAGTTTCCCCCGGCGGCAAAGATGGAGTTCCCGAATGGAGTCCGCTCGAGAACGATCCACAGGATGACGAAGATCGCAATAAGGAAAAGGAACTTCGAATAAAACCAACCTCCAGCCATCCTCACTCCAAACACGTTGTTGAAATATTCTATCGCAGACCTAGGGGCCGACGGAGTGTAAGACCACATGGCGTTGACAACCGACCGCCAGAACCACATGCCCGCCAGCGTGGTAATAAACGATGGAATTCCCAGCTTAATCGTGATCGAGGCATGGACAAAACCAATCAACGCGCACGCCGCCAGTATTATGACAAAGGCAAGCAAGGGGTGTAACCCTATTTGAAACAGCTTAAATATTCCCGAAGCGCCCAGGGCAAAGACCGATCCCACGGATAAATCAAATTCCCCCGATATCATCAACATCGCCACGGGCAGGGCGACGATCGCCCAGTTGACCCCGAGGTCAAGGATCGAACCCCGCACAATCGACTTGTTAAAGAGTATGTCTCCAACCTGCCAGTAGAAGAAGGCTAAAACGACAATTAAGGATATAAAACTGCTTAGTGCCTTCCAGGTTAAAGTCGTCCTTCCCACAGACCAGCCGAAATCTTTAATTTTTCTCACTACATCTCCCTCTCTTTTTTGTTGGCTATCTCACTATATGTTCCAGGTCTCCTTCTTCCCCAATATCTCCAATTATCGCGGTTTCTACCTCGTCCAACTCCACCTCTTCCCTGTCCTTGTCGATAATCTTCTTGCCGTTTCTCAGCACGACTATCCGGTCGCTAACCGGATATACCTCCTGAATCGCGTGAGAAATGAGTATTGCGGAGAGGTTATTGCGTTTGAGTTTCCTGATGTATTCGTAAACTTTTTTCGACTCCTTGATGGAGAGGTTGTTGGTTGGCTCGTCGAGAATGATGAGGTCAAAGTTAAAGTGAAGCGCGCGGGCAATCGCTATGCCCTGCCGCTGACCCCCCGACAGTTCGTTAACCTCTACGTCGGGCGATCTAATCTCCAACCCCATATCCATTAGTCCGGAGAGGGATTCCCTGGCCATCTTCCTGACGTCGAGAAGTCCGACGTTATTCTTTGGCTCCCGGCCGAGGAAGAAGTTCCTCTTGATGTCCATCTCCTCCACTAACGCCTGATCCTGTTGGATTGATTCGATGCCTGCCTGGAGGCTCTCCTGGGGCGAGGAAAAGTGTCTTTCCTCGCCTTTAAAAAATAACTTCCCCTTGGTAGGGGGATAGATTCCACAGACGACCTTGATCAACGTGGACTTTCCCGCTCCGTTATCCCCAACCAGCCCAACTACCTCGGCTTCTCCAACGTCAAAGTCGACGCCCTCGAGCGCATGAACCTGCCCGAAGTACTTATGGATGTTCTCACATCGCAAAAGTTCGTTTTCTGACATGTTATTCACTATTCCTCTGTTTTTTTTCACTGTTAGCCTACCCAAGCTCTACTTTAAATTCCTACGAGCTAGACAGGCTACCCCGTGACGGAGAATCAACTAAATCTTTAATATCGGCAGGATCGTGCGGAAACCCGACGACCCTGCCGAATCTATATTAACTCTTGAACACCCAGAGGTCTACCCAATGATCTTGGGAAACTCGAGTGCAATCTTAACGTCTTCCTTGCTAATCTGCTTTCCACCCGTGTAGATATCGTATACGGTCATGTTGAACATCTTGTGGAAGTAACCTTCGACCACGGGATAGAAACCTTGCAAGAAGGGCTGCTGATCGACGGTCGCCTGGATATAGCCCTCATCGATTCCCTCGACCAGTTTCTCAATCAGGTCGTGTCCAACGACTACTATTTCCCCGGGTTCCATTCCCAGCTCCTTCATCGCCAGATACGTACCTCCACAGGTCTGAGTCGCCAGGACAAGCGTTGCGTCCGGGTGACTCTGGATGGCGCTCATTGCATTGGGCTTCTGTCCTGTGGGGCTCATCTCCGTCTTGTATTCGTATACCTGTTTATTCGTGTCGACCCCCATCTCTTCCAAGAAGTCCTTAAACCCTCTTATTCTCTCCTGGCACCATCCAGCGCCTGGTGCGCCCTCGGGCATTAGAATCTTAATAGTTTTGGGGTCAGGGTCGTAACCCATCGTTTCGTGATAGTACTTCTCCCAGACCGCCTTGGCCATCTGATAAGCTGCGTCGTAACCTTCCTGACCAATATAGGCACTCCTTGCGTTTTGAGTAACGTCCTCTACGTCAGAGTTAACTGCGATTACGGTCTTACCCGAGTCCTCGAGGTCTTGAACTACCTCGTCAAACATAGTTTCGTGCGGAAGTGTCGTGGCAACCATGTCCACGTCCTTTTGCGCGGAAAGCTCCACTAAGATGTTCTGCTGCCATCTGGGCTCAAATTCGGTTGACGGCCTGTACATAGTCCCTTTCACGGGGAATATCTCTTTGGCCATCCTGTAACCGTACTCGACAGTGTTCCAGAAGGGGTTACCCTCGCCACCGTGACAGACCAACGGTATGTTGAATTCCTCTTCCGGTTCCGACAAAGGAAAGCCCGCCGGCACGCTAATATCAGCTTTAGACAGGATTGGTTCGGCTTTCTCCCAGCTTCCAATTTCAGATTTTAGATAATCCACCACGTCGGATTCCGTTACATCCGCCCCCACAGCCGTGGCAGCAAATCCACCAAGCACCAGCGCTACCATCAAGAAGCTTGCCAGCACAATTTTTGCTCTACCGAGTTCTAAAACTTTAGTTAGACTCATTTGTTCTGTTCCTCCTTTTATTCACACAAAGTCAAGTCAACCCGTTGAATTGAAGATGGCTACCGGCCTAGAGAAAACAAGGCAAGCACTTCAACTAATAAGGCAACGGAGAAAATAAGGGTTTCTTTCTGTGCGTTTCCCACCTCCCGATTGGATTCAGTCAATCACAAATGCTTCGAGAATCTTGAATACGTCAAGCGTACACTCAAGCTGGATAAATGGCCACTGCCACTAGCCATTTTGCCCCAGACGTAAAAATGCAAGCGCTTTCTTTTTCACTATCTTATGATAACAAGGCTAGAATACTTTGTCAAAATATCCCTAAATCTCCTGAAATTTGAGAAACGACCTATAACTTCTCCCACCAAATCTTATCAACGCTAAACAATTTCGCACCGGACTTTTCGGAGACGCAACAACCCAAAACTTATCATGTGAGAACGTCGGTAAAGTTTACACTCCGCCCGTGAATCCTCTTGAAGGCCCTCTTGACCGCCTCCCGGTAAACTGTAGAAAAATCCCGGGGCCCGTTAATCTCTACCGCCTTTGTCGGTTGGATCCGCATGATTACCTCCAATGATTTTCCCACGGCGATGTTCCCCCTAACCTCGTCCCTTCCCAAATCACTGGCCTTCCCAACTTCGACCTCGGAGGAAAGGTGTCTGTCCAGGATATCCTCCTCGTATTCTCCGTCCAACACAGCAGAGGCTTCACCCGACATCCCGTCCAATTCCTCGTGGGCTTGTCTGACCAGGTGGTTGAAATCGTCCGGGGAGAAATCCTCCAGGTCTTCAATCTTACCCAACGCCTTACCCTGCGTAATATCTTGCGAAATTGTTCTACTGCTGGGATTTTTGACCTTCACCTATTCGCGGTTTTTGTTTGCCAGTTCGAACCTTAAGGAGGGGGAGTTACATTTTCTGTTGGCCGCTCCAATAACTGGGACGACCCGCTTCGTTCACAGGTTCTTTGACATGAGCTTCCCCCCGGTGCCGCCCTCCGGCCAGCCTGGTATCTCACCGTTACGGGGGGTATTTTACAAAAGGACCAATTGGCTGGCACCCCGATCCTGCTACAGTGGGACCGTTCTTCACTTACCGGCTTGTACGGGTTAATCGGGGGGTATCGTCTTTAGGACTCTCCTTCCGGGGTGCCCTTCCACTTTTTTACGAGATACGAGGTTAGGTCGAGATATTTATCGCCGTACTCGACGCTGG
>JAGXLQ010000196.1 GCA_018334595.1 Candidatus Bipolaricaulota bacterium
CGAAGTGTTGGCCAATTCCCCTTGGTAAAGAGCAGTGGACATTGACCAAAGTACAAAAACTGAGGTTTAAACCGGCCATCACAGCGGGGCTAGAAAGCCCCGCCTATCGAAGAATTGTAGTGGTGAAAGAATTGAGCATAAATAACAAGTAGAGTAGTTGACAGGATACTCCCTTTCCCTATAAATTGTGGTAGGCGAAAAGTACCTACGACCATTAAAGGGTACTGCAGTGGAAAATAGCTGCTCAGAATAAGCTCGAATCTCAAATTAGAGGTCTTAAAACGGGAGAAAAGTTTTGTTAATTTTGACGATTTACTTATAAGTTATGAAAGACGTGTCTGGGAGCCAATAAGAAAAATGTTCGACGTTAAGAGCGTGCGAAAAGATTTTCCCGCACTCAGAAGCCAGGATATCGTCTACCTCGACAATGCCGCTACTTCCTTTACCCCTGAGCCCGTAACCGACGAACTAATTGATTATTACCATCGAAACGGAACGAGCGTCCATCGCGGCATATACAAAAGGGCCGAAGAAACGACCCGGAAACTGGAAAAATCTCGAGAGAAGACCGCGGACTTTATAGGGGCCGACTCAAGCCGTGAAATCGTCTTTACCAAGAACTGTACTGAATCCCTTAACCTCCTGGCGTATTCTTTCCACCACTGGAGCGAGAAACGGGGCAAAATACTTGTCACTGAAATGGATCACCACAGCAATATCCTGCCCTGGAAGATAATGGCGAAGGGCTCGGACAGGTTCGAGCTGGAATTCGTAGATGTAACCAGGAACGGCCGCATCGACATGGAAGACTACGAGAACAAGCTCTCTCCTGATACCGTGGCGGTGGCCTTTCCCGGGGTTTCAAACGTTATCGGTGCTTATAACCAGGTAAAAGAGCTGACGAAACTGGCTCACGATAACCACACCCTGGTAATAGTGGACGGCGCTCAATGGTTGCCCCACAGAAAATTCGATATTCCGGAATACGACGTAGATTTTCTGACTTTTTCGGCCCATAAGATGCTCGGCCCGACCGGGCTGGGTATCCTGTACGGAAGAGAGGACTTACTGGAAAGAATGCCTCCTCCGTTTGGCGGTGGCGAGATGGTCCGAAGCACCACGAAAGAGGAGACTACATGGAATGACGTCCCCCAGAAATTCGAAGCGGGAACTCCACCAATCGCACAGATCATAGCTTTTGGGGCGGCGCTGGACTACCTTAATGAATTGGGGCTTTCGGCAGTCAAAAAGCACGTGGATTCGCTCACGGAGAAAGCAATAAATCTACTGTCAAAAATTCAGGGGGTCGAAATCTACGGGCCGAAAGAAGGTGAAGACAGGGGCGGGTTAGTCTCTTTCAACTTAAAAGGAGTTCACCCACACGATTTAGCCGCGTCGCTGGACTCCATCGATAACATAGCCATCCGTGCAGGGCTTCACTGTGCTCAACCTCTACACGAAGCAATGGAGCTAAACGCAACGTCTCGGGCAAGTTTTTACGTCTACAACGAGGAAGGAGAAATCGATCGACTGGCCAGAGCGATACGCGAAGCAAGAAAGATATTCGGTGGTGAAAAATGAACGAGGAAAGACCCCGGATTTACGACCAGAACCTGATGCATCATTACCAGGACCCTCACAACAGAGGTAAATTAAAGGACCCTGATCTACGGGCTTCCGCGGAAAATCCCAACTGCGGCGACAAAATTACCCTGGAGCTAAACTTAAAAGACGGCACGGTAAGGGATATCAAGTTCGATGGTCAGGGTTGTGTGCTTTGCATTGGTTCGGCCTCCATATTAACCCAGATTGTCCGGGGATTGAACCTGGAGGAAGTCAAGGGCCTTAACCTGGACGACCTCCGGGCAAACATGAACGATCCAAATAGACAGAGAGAGAACTGTATGTCCGTAGCACTAAACGCCCTCCATAAAGCCCTGTCCGAGGAAGGGTAAAGGCAACAGAAAAGCATTTCTCAACAGGTCTTGCAGTCTCGGCAGGATTTTCAATAGCACTCTTCTCCCGCCAAAAAAAGTTTTCTTCAATAGTATAAATGCGGTAAAAAAAGAAATTACTTCTTGCGAACTTCAGCATTCTCACGTTCTTAAAAGGGTATTTAATAGTATACCGGTCGTATATAAGTTACGCGGATTCCCCGTTTTTTCTCTTGAAATAGCAATTGTGATGCCTTAGTTTCAAAGGGAAAGTGAACACCTTCACGTTAGGGTTTGAGGGGGGGGCAACCAGGCGGTTAAGGAAGGCACGAATTTAGCCCAACACGCCAGACGGGAGTTGAAATATTAATGATGTATATCTCTCAATTAACAGTCAATCTAACTTCAAAATTACTCCCTTATCCAGCTTTTGTGAAAGGTTTTATCCGTAGTTTAACCCCGCTATTCCCCTCATCAAAGCGAGACGCGGTATTACAGAATACCTCAAGAAAATCCAGCGTCTTCATTGGATACTCCGCACAGGTGCTGGATAGACCGATGAACTCGGACCGCGAAACCAAAGAATAACTGGGAGGCAAAATGAAAGTAATTAATAAGAGCGATTTCAGTAAATTTGTCGACGATTTAATTGAGAACGACGAAAGAGAAGTGGTGGGAGCTCAATCCAAGAGCAGCAAATTCGCCTTTGACCCTCTTCAGTCAGCTGAAGACCTGCGGCTGGACTACGATGTAACCATCCTGCCGCCGAAAAAGTACTTTATGCCTCAAAGGGAAACCCTGGTCGAGTACAACTTAAACGAAGGGGAAACAACTCCGGTAAACCAGGTAGTGCCCAGAATAATTATGGGAGTACATCCGTATGACCTCGTTGCTATTGAACAAATGGACAAGGTATTTGAGGATACGCACGAGGACCCGTACTACCTGGAAAAGAGAAGACAGTCGGTACTGGTCGGGGTAAATATGATCAACGTTTCGGACTGGTCTTTTGCCCATACTATGGGGACCGCCACTACCGATACCGGTTATGACCTGATGCTGACTGATATCGGGGA
>JAGXLQ010000197.1 GCA_018334595.1 Candidatus Bipolaricaulota bacterium
AGATGAGCCAGCGAGGTGAACTTAAGGCCCGGCTCACTCTCTGCCAGTTCGGCTATACGCTTTAGTTTCGTTTCCATCCAACTGCCACCTCTGAGTGTGGCCGATGTAGCCACGTCCACGTTGCGTGCATTTGTCGGTCCCTTCGAGTGTCTCTTTAAGGAAACACACCGGTAACTAACCGGCTACACCTCTACTATGAACCGATCCGACTTCCAGGCCCGCCGCCCCTTCCTCTTCTTTACGAATTGTCGGGGCCATGATGAGACCTGGAGCTCCCAAGTTCCTGGGTTATACCTGTGATACCTTGCCACGGTCTAGGACCCCGGAGTGGCGGCCCGACTTTCTGTGAAGCTTGAGTTTGTGCGATAGGTCGAAGTTCGTGTTCACCGTTTGCCCACCCTTTCGTCTGTGGGTGTCACAATATCTCGACCGTACCCAAACCGTTACTTCTAGCGCCGGGTCCGCTATTGCCTGCCACGGAATGAAACGTGTCGGCCAATCTCGACTCAAAGTCTTTCGGGGCTGAATCCCTTCACTTACGTTGCAGCCCGGTACCACCCTCGTCCTGGCTTCACTCAGCTTGTCGCCTCACTGAGTGCAGGATTCGGTTCTGAATTGACAGTTGGTCGTTATTCAGCTCGGAATTTCACCGCGTTTATAACCCAAATTTAGCTTGGCGCACTCATTCTATCTTTCTCCCATCGATGGAGAAATGAGCAGGGGGGGGCATCCCTGAAGGGTGAAGCCTTTAGTAGCCCTCGGTCCCCGTGCCGGGGGCGGAGTGTCGTTATGCAACCTTTCGGCGGAGCACTGGAACTCCGCGAGAAGGTCAGGCGCGGGAGTGGAATAGCACTCCTGAAAGCGAGTGCTTCGTTTAGTGGGCGAGTCGATACGTAGAAGTCACGGAATCAGGCTCAATCTACTTCACGTAAAAAATCCTCGAACTCATCGAAAGCGGACGTTATTTTTCGGTGAATTCGAGGTAATTTTTGTACCAGTGGTTTACATCGGGTCCATCTTAGCTCGAAACCGTACATATGCCTGAACAAATGACGGAATCTGAGGTATTCAGCTAACTGTTCCTTGAGTTCCCCATCAATAACCGGGGGTCTGAGGTCCTCGATCTTCGCGGCCATCCGATCCAGCAGTCTCTTGTGCCAATCTTCTCCCGAGGGCAAATCTCCGTCCAATTCGAGAGCGATCAATCGGAAGATCTTCTCCAACCCGGTATAGTAGTCATGCAATATACTTGCTGCCGCCCTTAGCTCTACTCCCGTGGGCTCCCCGTCCATTTCGTCTTCGAGGTCCTGGAGTTCCTCAATCAGGCTCGCAAGCCGATCCCTTTCTGATTTGATCTCGGAGATAAGCGGGGAGAAGTTATCGACAGCCATTATAATAGTTCACCTTGTTCCCGTGCTTTTTCCTTGAGCTTCTCTGGGGCATCCTCCCAGGGGATTAAGTCCAGTTCAAAACCGGGTCTTAAGAGGTCCCAGCATTCTTTTAAAGCAGTAAAGTATTTTTCGTCTGGCAAATCTTTTACCAGAAGGTCGATATCGGAGCGAGGATGGAAGCGACTAGAGAAAGCAGTGGATCCAACCAGATAAACGAAGGTTACGCCGTACTCTTCGCGGAGGTGTTTACCACATTTTCGGGCAAATTTCCTTGCCTCCCTGTTCCGCTGGACCAGGTTCTTCTGGTTTTTCTCCCTGCGTTTTTGCCAGGATCGTCGATATTTTTCTAGTTTTGTTTTTTCATTTTGACATAATTGTAACTAACTCTGGAGGATATTGAAAATAGGGGGGAGGGGCCCCTTCGCCCAGTTCGTCTTCAAGTCCTCCGGGATAATAAGACCTTCGCCGAAACGGGTACAATAGGTCTCTGGGATTTTGCTAAGTCTTTGGTCGTTGGTGTTGGGTCTTTGGTAAAAACAAAAAACGTCAAAAAATAGTAGTCCGAGGCCTGGTAAAAGCGGACCTACCGGCTGAGAACGGGGACTCAGCCTACTTAAGCGGCTGAAGTAGCCTCCAGTCCTTTTTTAAAACATAGTAGCCGGAAGTCCCCGTTCTGGCGGCGGTAATTCCGTGAGTCACCTTCTGATCAAGCAAGGGGACTCGACCTGCTTGGAAGATAATGTCAGACGTAGAATGAATCGAGCAGGTGACAAATAGACAGACAACTCTGGTGCCCTATCAGAGCGGAGTCAATTACCCCGCCCCAAGCTACGGGGCTTTCTCGGCAAGTTTTGGTAAATACGAACATAGAATCTGATGTTGCCCTTTTCTCTGGATAAAGTAGTTAGATAATCCCCGAAGATTATATACTTACCTAGTAATCGAAAGCCCCGTGGGCCGAACGATCTCAGATTGAGCAGGATTTGATCCTCTCTCGGGTTATGGTAGAGCTGTTCTCCGATGAAGAGTTAGCGAATACTTTGCTCCTTAGAGGAGGCACAGCACTGTACAAGCTGCATGTTGCTGATTCCGTTAGGTACTACGAGGATCTAGATTTCGTAATGATTGATAAGGGTCCTATTGGTCCCATTTATGATGCAATAAGGGACAAACTGGATCTTCTTATGGGAGAACCAACCAGGGAACAAAAAGAATCGATGGCGATCATGACCTATACGTTTTTGTCTGAATTTGCACCTCAATCTGAACAGAGTCTCAAGCTTGAAATCAATTACGAGGAGGACTTCTCAGTTTTAGAAACGGATCGACAAGGATTACGAGATAGAGAATCCTTGGTTCTCTGGAGAAGCACAAGTTTCTACTTTTCAGCTTGACGAGCTTATGGGTAGCAAATTGCGAGCGCTTTTTCAACGGCGTAAAGGTCGGGATCTTTTTGATCTATGGTTTACCCTGACCAGAGAGATGGTTGAACCAAGTCGGATTTTGAGTTGCTTTGAAAGATATACGAGTTCACTGGATACTCCAATTACGCGAGCCAGGTTTGAAGAGAACCTTTCCCGGAAATTAGATAATACCACGTT
>JAGXLQ010000198.1 GCA_018334595.1 Candidatus Bipolaricaulota bacterium
AAGGCGGGGCTTCTGATAGACCTTGCCGAACGACATGACTGTTTGATTCCGGAGGCGGTCTATTGGGAAACCGTAACCAAGGGAAAGAAAGAACTTTACGAGGACGCCTTTGAGATTGAGGAGATCGTAGAAAAAAGTATCGAACGTAAAAAGGCCAAAAAATCTGACAAGGACCAACAAGTACTGAAAAGTGGAGACCCAACCTCTCTGGGAAAAGGTGAAAAACAAGCACTACGTCTTTTCTTCCAGGAAGAAGGAGGCGGGATAGTATCAGATGATAGAACTTTTTTGAATCTGCTCGACAGGAATAACCGAAAGTCTGAATCCGAGGAGGTTCCTTTTATTACCCCGGCAAACGCGATAGTCGCTATGGCAAATAAAGGGATAATTTCAAGTCAGGACGCAAGAAGAGGGCTAGAGCAAATAAAAGACCTAATAAGACAGAGCTCATACCAGGTAGCGTTAGAAGAATTAGAACGTGGAGGTGAATAATATGGCTAAAAAACCTTATCCGCTTCGAGTCCCAGACAACTTGTTGAACCTGGCCGAAGCTAAATCTAGAGAGGAAAAGGTAGATAGATCTACAGCTTTAAGACAACTGATGTACGAAGGAGCGAAACAATACGTGCTTGAATTGATCTCGGAAGGTCGGTTGTCTGTCTCGAGAGGGGCTGAACTGTTGGACGAATCTGTCCACGAAATCTACAGATTAGCTAGAAAGAGAAATATAGAAATTGGAGCTACCGAAGAGCAATACGAGAAAGGAGGAGAAGCGGCAAAAGATGTCATTTCATAGGAACTTGAAGTTTGCCTTACAGTAACACTGTTATTTTCTCTACCTCAAACAGAGGTAATTTACTAGAACGTACAAACAAGAATACTTCTTTACAGCCTAACCTTCCAGAATGTCCTCGTACTTGTTCGCAAAAATGTTTGGTCAAGGTGCCAGAATGACCCTTGAAAAGCTTCTCTCCCGTCTCCTCGTTGTAGGATGTCACCCACCGGCTTCTCGTCCGGAAGAGACCAGGACAAGGAAGGCAGCCCGATCGCTGATGGATCCCAGTTCTTCATCTATTAGGCCAAACTTCCCCCTACTCGGTATTTTCTTCGGGCGTGGCCGGCTTTTTGGGATGTTGAAGCCCTTGGCGACCTTGGTTTCCAGGTAACGCCCGTAAATTACTCGTACCGTCTTTACCGCGTTGTCGTAACCGTCCTTGTCGATGAATTCCCTTGGCTTCTCCTCTTGGCCTCATGGGGGGTGGACGTCCAGGAACTCGACCAGCCTTTCGGCATAGCGGTACCTTTCGGTGGTGGTCGAGAAAGCCAGACTTTAGTCCGACCGGCAGGTCCGTTGGAGGTCCTTCAGGAACCCCTCGGCGGTCTGATCCGGAAACTTCCGCGTTTCAACCGCCTTCTTTTGGTCGGCAAATAGGTTCCCGTACTCACCTCCTCTCTCCAACCAGTCGATATATTTTTCCAGCGACTTCTCGGTCAGCCAGGAGATATTTATTCGGAAGCGGCTTTAGGGAAATCTGGAAATGACCAACCCAGAGAAGTGGTTAAATACTTGACGTATAAAGTCAACTATCAAAATTACACTGGTCTGAATCGGGAAACAGAAAGTGGAAGAATATAACAAGCTATATACCGAATATTTGGGGGCTGAGCCGGTAGTAAGTCGTTTGGACGTCGCTTTGGGCAAGAGAAGGGCAAAGTCCTTGATTTTCCACTTAGCCTAAAATACATACAAGCGGAAGAGAAATACGAGGTCTATAGGGTGGATACTGCTCCCCACCGGAAAAGACCACCTGAGTTTCCGCTATGGAGAGAGGAAGACGAGGCCCCGGTCAGGCCGATCCAGGGAGGTAAATGGAAGGACTACAACTAGCTTCTGGACAAGTACAGGGATTTTTGATGACAATTTTTTGAAGTTGATCAGAACCTGCAAGAGGAGCAAGAAGGTATAAAATGTTTGGCAAGATAGGAGAAGGGGACAAGGAGTTTAACGATAAGGAGAGTCCAAAAAATCGCTTCGGTGACTTCAAGGAACTGGTGAACGAGGCAATCAAGGATCCCGAGGGTACCCCCGACCGGTATTCCATTGTAGAACTGTCGCCGGAGCTGAATTATCAGGTAATGACCGAAAAGAGGACCCAGCTGTTACAGGTGCTCAAACAGGAACCAGAGATAGATTCGATCTCGGAGTCGACAAAAAGAGTGGAAAGGTGGCTCGGCGCCGTATATTGGGACCTGAAGGTGCTCAAAAACTACGGGTTTGTCGATCTGGTAAGGCAGGGAAGGAAAAAGACGCTGGAACTGGTCAGCGGTTAGCTGATAGTAAGTTTTTGAAGTTTTGCCACCGAGGAGTTAGGGTGGGAACGGAGATATTTAATCCAGCAAATATCTCTACTTTTGTGAGCTAGTTTCGCCATATATGAAAACTGATAAGAAGGGTTGGAGGTATTCTGTCAAAACAAAAACTACTAATACTCGAATCGAAGTTAACGGGGATGTAATGATGGGCAAGCCCGTCATTAAAAACACCAAGATGCCCGTGGAACAAAGGTTGACACGCCCCCGTCCTCTCTTCCGCTTACCGTGTCTTTACCACTTCATCTGACTCATATTTTCCTAGTTTGTAATAATCTCTTCAAATATGATGAATAATCCCCTCAGTGTTACAGGGTATAGAGAGTAAAAATCATTCTATTTCAACTTTAAGGGAAACTCCAGTTCCCGATTCAGCACCCGCAGGGAGAGGACCGCTCAATTTCCATCTGATATTGGTAACGGAACTGTCATCGCTTGCATTCCACGTATTTCCCCCATCGTCAGAATATTCTATCGCAACCGACAATCCCGCTGGTGGAGATCCTCCGTCGGCGGAACCCGGCACGTAACTGGTGTTGTCCGGTATCTGCTCGTAGACCGTTACTTCGGCGAGTGGCCCAGCCGAGATGTTTTTGTAGCTCGTCGCTCC
>JAGXLQ010000038.1 GCA_018334595.1 Candidatus Bipolaricaulota bacterium
AGAGGAGTAAAGGCGGTCCTCTTCGGGGCAAGGGACTTCCTCAAGGACGAAGACGTGCGGGCGTTCGAGGTGACGGGACTGGCACATCTACTCGCCGCATCCGGCCTCCATCTGGGTATCCTAATCGGGGGAGTATGGTTGATATTGTCCTGGTTTGGACTCTCCAGGAGGTGGATTTACCTTCTCAGCCTCCCGTTACTGTCGGCCTACCTCCTGATAGTGGGGTTTAAGTTTCCCCTCGTTCGGGCATCTTTGATATACCTGTTCTCCGGGGCGGGGTTTTACTTCCAGGACAGGGGTCTCATCCTCTCCGACTGGTACGACCTCTACAACTCCCTGACTGGAGCTGCCATATTCCTGTTACTGGTCAGGCCGACCTCGCTAACGGACGTGGGGTTTCAGTTAAGCTTCGGGGCAACGTTCGCCATCGCCTACCTGTTCAAGCCCATCGATACAAACCTCAACCCGATACAGCCTAGATACGTCAGGGAGACGCTGGCCGCATCGCTGTCGGCCCAGTTCGGAGTCTTACCAATAATCGCCGTCCACTTCAACCGGGTCCACCCCTGGGGGACCTTGCTCAGTCTCTTCTTCATTCCCATGATAACGATTATCCTCTATTTGAGCACGCTGTCCATCGGCGTCGGCAATTTATACTTCCTGGGGAGTTCATTGAGCTGGGCCACGTCATCGCTGATAGATCTATTTAACAGGGGGTTGGGGTGGGGGTCTACTTTGCCGCTGGTCGCCGTCGAGCCCGGTGAGCTGAACTCATTTACACTTGCGGCTTACTTTACCTTTCTCGTTTGGTTGAAACGGAGGTTGAGCCGTGAAGGAGAACCAAAACTACCTATAGGGTAAACGAAGGAAAAGACCCGCTGAATCAGGGTTCTCCCACGTCCTCGTCGTCTACGTTGATGTAAGATTGGCGTTTCAGGTCCCACTCTCTCTTCACCCACTTCTGGCTGTAAAGCCTGATTCCTCGTCTGCTAAAGGGAACCAATCCGGCTAGACCGATAAGGTCGGTGAGGACGCCCGGGGTGAGCAAAAAGGCACCGGATATCAATAGTATCGCTCCGTCAATAAGTTCGGCGGTGGGAAGTTCGCCCTCCTGAAACCTCTCACGCATCCTCCCCAGGACGTTGATGCCTTCTCTTCTCGCCAGTAACGCCCCGACTACACCGGTACCAGCAACGATCAGAGCGGTCCACCACACCCCTATCGCCGCGCCAATCCTGACGAGAAATACAATTTCCAACAGGGGCAAGGCTGTAAACAGAATTATCAACTTCGCCGACATCTCTAACCTCCACATGACGGCCAACCGGAAGATTAACCTGGAGCCCTCTTAAGGGGTCAGTTGAATACTTTCACGACAATCTTTCTCATCTTTTCCAGGGCCTTTCTGCGGTGGCTTATCTCGTTCTTTTTCTCCTTTCCCAACTGCGCCAGCGTTTTCTTAAACCCGTCAGGTACAAATACTGGATCGTAACCAAAACCAGAATCGCCCCGGGGGGTGGTGGTGATCTTCCCTTCCAGCATTCCTCGCGTGCGAAACCTTTTGCCAGAATTCGTGTAAAGGGTGGCAACCGTCACGAACCTCGCCCCGCGGTCGTCCCTTCCGTCGAGCTTCTTCAGCAACAGACGGATATTGGATTCGTCGTCCGCGTCCGGTCCGGAAAAGCGTGAGGAGTGTACACCGGGTGCACCGTCCAGCGCGAGGACCTCAAGGCCCGAATCGTCGCTTAATACGGAAAACCCTGTTTCCTGGCTAATTTCTTTTGCCTTTTTTAGCGAGTTCTCCACATAGGAGCAGCCGTCCTCCTCCACTTCCGCGAAGGTGACTTCCTCACGGGTAAGTATCTCCAAATCGGGGCTATTCACCTGAAGGATTGACTTGGCCTCTTCTATCTTCCCCGGATTCCTGGTTCCGAGAAGTATCTTAGTCGTCCTCACTTGCTCCCGACTCTAACCCCATTAAGTTAAGTTCTTCTGCCAGGTGGCAGTGGACGTAATGGTCGTACTCAACCTCAACCAGTTCCGGTTCCTTCTCGCTACAGACCGGCTCGCTGTAGGGGCATCTCGGATGGAAATAGCAGCCGGATGGAGGGTCAACCGGTGATGGTACGTCACCCTCCAGAATTATCCGCTCGGATTCGAAGTCGGGATTGGCCACGGGTACCGCAGACATCAACGCCTCGGTGTACGGATGAAGCGGGCTGTTGAACAACTTGTCCACGTCAGTCAACTCAACTATCTGTCCGAGGTACATGACCGCCACCCTGTCACTTATGTGCTTGATTACGGAGAGGTCGTGAGCGATGAATAGATAAGTTAACCCAAACTCGTCCTGGAGGTCGTCGAGCTGGTTCAATACCTGAGCCTGGATGGAGACGTCAAGAGCCGAAACCGGTTCGTCGGCGATAATCAGCTCTGGATCAAGTGCTAGCGCCCTGGCCACGCCAATTCTCTGCCGCTGGCCACCGCTAAACTCGTGCGGATATCTCTTCATGTGATTTTCCGTGAGCCCGACGGTCTCGAGCAACTGTTTAACCCTGTCGTTCCTCTCCTTTTTGTTGCCGATACCGTGAACGACCAGGGGTTCGCCAACGATGCTGGCGACAGTCATCCTTGGGTTCAACGACGAGTAGGGGTCCTGAAAGATAATCTGCATGTCGCGCCGGAGGTGCTTTAGCTCCCTCTTGTCAGCCTTGGCAATGTCGACTATCTTTCCGCTTCCGTTTCCCAGTTCTGAACTTCTGAAGAGGATTTCCCCCGCTGTTGGCTCTATCAGGCGAAGGATAGTGCGGCCGGCGGTCGTCTTGCCACAACCGCTCTCCCCAACCAGTCCCAAGGTCTCTCCCTCGCGGATGAACATATCAACGTCATCTACGGCCTTTACGTGCCCAACTACCCTCCGGAACACCCCACGGCGCACCGGAAAGTACTTTTTCATCCCGCTAACTTGAAGTAGTCTATCTTCTTCCATTTCTACCACTTAAGCTCACCCCGCTTAATGATCAATGTGCAACCAACAAGCTGATTTGTGGCCCTGGGCCACCTCTACCAACGGTGGGTCCTCTTCCTTGCATACGTCCATGACGTGCGGACAGCGGTTGTTAAACGGGCACCCCTCAGGAACGTCATAGGGATCGGGTACCACTCCCTTGATGGGTTGAAGCCGTCCCTTATCCACGTCAAGTGACGGTATTGATTCCATCAGACCCTGCGTGTAAGGCATCGTCGGGTTGTGATAGATCTCGTGTACTTCCCCGCTCTCCACAATCTTGCCTAGATACATAACGACGACGAAGTTGGTAATCTCCGCAATAACACCCAGGTCGTGCGTGATAAACATGATCGAGGTGTCGAATTCCTCCTGCAAATCAGCCATCAACTCGAGTATCTGGGCCTGGATAGTCACGTCCAGAGCTGTGGTGGGTTCGTCGGCTATCAGCATCGTGGGATTACAGGATAGAGCCATCGCGATCATGGCCCTCTGCCTCATTCCCCCGGAAAGCTGGTGCGGATACTCGTCAACCCTCTGTTCGGGTAGGGGGATGCCAACCTCTTCCAGCATGTTTATCGCTATCTTTCTCGCCTTTTTCTTGTTGACGTTCTGGTGGAGGGTAATTGCTTCCATTATCTGATTCCCGATCGTGAAGACAGGATTCAGGGAGGTCATCGGCTCCTGAAATATCATCGCGATCTCGTTACCGCGAATCGACCGCATTTCTTTTCCTTTCGGATTTAGTTTGGTCAGGTCTACGGTACCGCCATCTCGGTGGAACAGGATTTCGCCTTCAACTATCTTCCCCGGCGGCATCGGCACCAGACCCATAACGGACAAAGCGGTAACCGATTTCCCTGAGCCACTTTCCCCAACCACGCCCATGGTCTGTTGCCTGTTGATGCTGAACGTTACACCATCAACTGCCTGCACGACCCCATCCTCAGTGTAGAAATATGTCTTTAAATCTTTAAGATCAATTAATGACATAACTCCCCCAGGAGAAAATTAGAAAATTGACAGGAGCAAGCTGGAAATCATGAAAACGGACGCTAATACAGAGGTAGCCGTTCTCTTCGGGTCCGTCTTCTCCTCCCTTCCAAATACGGTACTGGAACCTCCAGCACCAAAAGCGCCACCCAATCCGGCATGCTCACTCATCTGCACCAATACTATGCCGATAAGTCCGAGTGAACTTAGATAGAAAATGAACCTCATGATAATCGTTAACATTGATCCACCTCATTATATTATTAATTAAACCGTACTTTCGCAAACTACGGCAGGAACTTCCGATCAACCCTCGTCCCCGCGAAGAAACTTTTCTACGACTGCAAAATCCTCGTTCGTCGTGAGCTTGATATTACCTCGCTCTCCAGGTACCACGACCGGTTTCACCTTTGCGACGTTCATAACCGCACCGGCGTCGTCCGTATAGTAATTTCCCTCTTCGATTGACTTCTCTATAGCATCGTACAGGAGGTCGTACTCGAAACACTGCGGCGTCTGCACCCTGACCAGCTTGTCCCGGTCTACCGTCTCTCCAGAAAACCCACCTTCAAGCCTCCTAACCGTATCTACAGGCTTAAGGCCAGGGTAGGAGGCTCCGCAGGAAATTGCCTTATCGAGCAGGTCCTTTAGCAACCTGAAGCTGAAGTTTGGCCTAGCCCCATCGTGAACAAAAACGTAGTTCGTATCGACCTTGTTCAAACCAGCCCAGGACGAATCCTGCCTTCTCTTCCCACCGGGGACGGCCTCCAGGGGAACTTCGCAGTTAAACCCCTTTACCACTCGCTCACGTAAGAGTTCGGCGTCGTTCCCGTTGAAGACCACGACGAGTTGGTCGATAATCCCAGACTCCACAAAGCAAGTCAACGAATGGTTCAACACGGCGCTCCCTGCCAGTTCTCGATAGACCTTATTCACCCGGCCGTCTGCCCTACTGCTCTTACCGGCAGCAAGGATAACAGCTCCGATACTCTTATCTGCGTACATACGTTAACAGCTATTAACCCTCAGATCCTTCTGAAGAAAAGGTAACTTGTTTCAACCCGCCTCCGTCCGCAGAGACCTCGAATATCTCCCACGAACCCGTCCGGTCAGAGTTAAAGATTACTTTGTCCTCACCGCTCCACTTCGGGTTGACGTCCTGGCCGTCATCGGTCGTTAGCCTGGTCTCATCTCCGCTTTCCGGGTCGAGTACGTATATATCGGTATTGTCATTTCGCTGAGAAACAAAGACCACACGCTCGCCGTTAGGTCCCCACCCAGGGCCCCAATCGTCGTATTCGTTGTTAGTTATCTGTTTCTTATCGCCGCTCTTCCTGTCCATGACGTACAACTCAAAGTCCTTGTCATCCTTGTCCGCGAATATCACTTCACCGGACGACGGGTTTACTCCGGGTTGCCAATTCTGAATATCCGGACCCTGATTAAACAAAGAACAGCCTGACAACGAAAAAACCAACCCGGCTAGCAACAGGGACAACAAAAAAATCCTTTTCATTGCGTATTTAATTTTCCCCCTCGATAGTTAATAAGTTAACATTTTTCTCCTCATACCATATAATAACATATATAGACAGGCAAATTACACTTAGCCCGATACTAGTCTCGGATGATCAGCTTTTTCACCAGTTTCCAGGAGAAGCACAGGCTGTAACAAGAAAGTTTAGCGGTGACTTGACCTTTTTGCAATGTTATGATATCCTTAAATTCGCTTAAAAACCACTATAACAGCAGAAAACCGAGGGATTTATTCTGTCAAAAACTTGGACAGTAAAAGATCTTTTAGACTGGACCAGGAACTATTTTATGGGGGCAGGGATAGAAAAATCCCGACTGGAGGCGGAGGAACTTCTAGCTCATACGCTAGAAGTGGACAGATTAAATCTCTATCTAGACCCCGATAGGCCCCTGACGAAAGCAGAACTGGACAGGTACCGCCCGCTGATAAAGAAGAGAAAGTCGGGCGAACCGCTACAGTATATCACGGGCAAGACCTCGTTCATGGGAGTCAGCCTAAAGATAGATGACCGCGCCCTCATTCCCAGACCTGAAACGGAGGAGATGACCGAAGAGATACTCGCCAGGTTCCGCCATCGGAGTGGACTCAGGGTCCTAGATTTAGGTACGGGTTCCGGGGTAATCGCGATCGCACTCGCCAGGTTCCTCGTTAACCCTCGGATCACCGCGGTGGACAATAGCGAGTCCGCCCTCGAGCTTGCGGAGGAAAACGTAGCTGAGAACGAGGTGTCTGACGCCGTGGAGTTTCGCCAGTCGGACTGGTTTTCAAAGGTAGACGAAAAATATGACATAATCGTTTCGAACCCTCCCTACGTAGCGACTCAAGAGATAGAAGAATTGAGCCCGGATATCAAGGAGCACGAACCACTGGAGGCTCTTGACGGCGGCAGCGACGGTATGAAAGAAATTCGGAGGATCCTTGGGGAGGTCTCTGGATATCTGACGGAGGATGGTGCATTTTTCCTGGAAATTAGTTATAACCAAGGGGAGAGGGTTAAGGGCTTGATTTCCGAGGGTAACTTCGCTCGGGTCGAACTAATCAAGGACACCGGGGACAAGGACAGAATCTTATTCGGAAAAAGAAGGGTTAAAGATGTCAAAAATGGTTCAAGTAGCTGAGCTATCGATTTGCAATTCGGAAGACGAATTGATATTTGAGAACCTCAGCTTTAACGTTGAAGGTGGAGAGATAACCCAGTTAAGGGGATTAACTGAGATCCAGTACGACGTCCTCTTTAGAATCTTGATCGGTGGACTAGACCCCGATTCTGGCCAGATAGTGGTTGCCGGTAGAAATATCGTCAGGCTAGACGAGAAGAAGAGAAAGGAGATGTTGAGAAAGGAGGTAAGTTTCGTTCCTCACGACTTCATCCTGCCCAAGGAAAAGACCGTTCGGGAGGCACTCTTTTTCAAATTGGGGGTTACTGGAGACACCTTCGAAGTGGACGAGAGGATAGAGGAGACTTTGCGATATTATCAACTCGGAAGTGCCCAGGGGTCTATCCCCGAAGGGATGACGGCGGGAGAGAAGACCAGGGCAGTCTTCGCTCTGGCGACAATTAACTCTCCCCGTCTCTTGATCTGTCGTAACCCGTTTGCCGGCCTCGGCCGCGGAGAGGAGGAGGAGATGCTGGAGTTGCTCTCAAACGTCGTCGAAACAAGCGGCATGACGGTATTTTTGCTGTCAAGTACTCTGCAGTCCGACCTCGAGCAAGTAAAGACAATAGAAGTATAAACTGAAGTTAAGAGAGATAACTTATGCAAGCGAGCTTATATTTAATCAAGGAGTTCAAACGGCTTCTTACCCGCAACAGTTTGATCAAGACGCTCGGGGCAGTGCTCTTTATCCTTGGGTTCATCGCCCTTATCTACGTATTGCTAATTCCCAAACAACAACCGCTAAGCGTAAAGCCGGACATGGAAAGGTTCCCGCAGGGTTTTGCCACGGTTGCCCAGATAGAAGAAAACCTCTCCAGCAACGAGATAAACGAACTCTACCTATCTCTAAGACGGTTAAACTCCGTGGACGGGATATTCCTCGTCCTCTCGGCGGAAATCGAAGAAGGCTTGCTCAAACTGCCGTCCGAACTGTCGGACAACTCCGACGTATTTCTAATAAAGACGCCTGACAGGGAGGGCTTACTCACCGATCTGCGCCAGGAGCCTGAGATTACCATGGTCAGCTCCCTTTCGGCCAGAAATCTAAACACGGAAAGCGGAAGCAAGCTACCGATCTGGTTGAAGATAAGCCTGCTAGTCATTGCCGTCGGGCTGGTGGGCCTGGTTTTCTTCCTTATCAAGTCCACCACAAAGGACGTCCTCGAGTCCTGGGAGGGAGAGATACAGATTATGAGGTATTCAGGCCTGTCACGAGGTTCGGTCAAGTTCCCGATCATGTTATTCGGGACTCTAGTGGGACTGGTTGGATCTATCCTTAGCTTGATTCTTCTCTTTGCCCTGTCACAGTGGGCAAGCAGCGGAATATGGCTCAGCAATCACCTCGCCAGCCTTCAAAGCGACACGCATCTATTGATATTGATAGTCTGGTCGGTCCTTCTCGGTGTCGTAGTCGGCTTCCTGTCCTCGTTGTTCAGCCTGCGGGAGGTCGATGCGAGATGGGAATCCAACTCTTCAGCGGTGTAAACCCGCGCTCCAGCGAATAGAAAATGGGGAGGAAAACCCTCCCCATTGATAAGTTCACTCTCAGTATGCTAAGTTACTACCCGGTCTGGGTTCAGGACCCTAGACGAAAGTTAGCCTCGCCATTTCGGCACCATCTCCGCGCCGTGGAGGCAGTCGTAGGACTCTCGTGTATCCACCGTCTCTATCACCGTATTCTTCAGCGATATCCTCAAAGAGTTCGGTAACTATTTCCTTATCGTTGAGAAACCTGAACGCCTGCCGCCTGGCGTGCTGGTCACCGCGCTTGGCAAGCGTAACCATCTTGTCGGCATATCTCTGCGTTTCCTTAGCCCTTGTGACCGTAGTATCCACCTTGCCGTTCCTAATCAAGCCCTTGATCATGTTAGAGATAATCTGTCGTTGACGGGTCGACTTAGCGAATTTCAAACCCTTGGTCTTATGATCCATTGTTGCTTTCCTCCTTATCTACCAACGAGTACCCAAGTTCATTTAACTTGCTTTCAACCTTCTGTAACGTCTTATCACCAAAACCATGTATATCGAGGAGATCATCTGCGGCCTGGTCAAGTAAATCCTCAAGCACCTCTACCCCTTTCTCCTGGAGCAGGTTACATGCCCTCTGATTGAAGCCGAGGTCTTCGAGCCTTTCATCGAATTCCTCCGGCACTTCCTCTTCAACTTCCTGAAGCGTGCCCAGATCACCGAACGGGAGCTCGGGTAACTTGGAGAAGAGTTCGTAGCGCCGGGCGAGAATCCTCGACGCCCGCCCCACGGCCTCCTCGGGCCTTATCCCTCCATCCGTCTCCAGGTCCAGAGTCAGCCTGTCACAGTCATCTCTTCCCCCGGCACGTACGTTGTCCACCGTGAAGTTAACCTGTTTTACCGGAGAAAAGTCGGAGTCGATCGGAATTATCGCAAGGGGGGCGTCCTCTATCTTGTTCTCGTCCGCAGACTTATATCCCATACCGGCTTCCACGTCCATTTCCACGTCCAGAGAGCCTCCATCGGCCAGGTGGGCAATCTCGTGTTCGGGATTTACTAACTCTATCCCCGACTCGACCTGAAGGTCCTTTGCCTTCACTTCACCTTCTCCCGAGGCCTCTAGATACATCTTCAGGGTTTCTTCCCTGGTCATACGCAGAGCCAGCCCCTTGATGTTCATGATTATTTCGATGACGTCCTCTCTTACTCCCTCTATGGTATCGTACTCGTGATATTTCCCACTAAATCTGACCCTGGTTACCGCAGCGCCGGGTATCGATGACATCAATACCCGCCGGAGAGAATTCCCCAATGTGGTTCCCATACCTCGCTCTAATGGGCTTATTACGAGCTTACCGTGAGTATGATCTAATTCCTCAAAATGCACGTCTTCTGGCTCAATATATTCTAACATTAGCCCTCCGCTACGTGATTTTTTACCGTGAGTAGAACTCAACAATTCTATTTACTT
>JAGXLQ010000199.1 GCA_018334595.1 Candidatus Bipolaricaulota bacterium
ATTGTTAGAAAAAGAAAAGGGAGATGTTGCAGAAATCGAGACCCCCGGCGGAACCTCTAACTACAAGATTCTCGAAATCAGCAGCTAACGAACTCTGAACGCTTAATAGCCTAATTTAGCCAACCTCTACCTGTCGCCTTCAGCTGAGCACCTGATAAAAGATCAGCTCCCATCCTACCGCCCCCCTGAGACGCACTTTTTTGCCGGGGTCAATTGTGAAAATACATTTGTGACCGCCGGGCGGGACCCGGTAATGAAAAGGCCATCCATTCTTCGGGACAGTTAGTTGTAAAAAGGCTAAATTAGCCTATTGAGATAAGTTGTATTTGCCCTAAAATGTTCAATACTATTGAGCTATATTCTATCCGTTTTCCTTCTGGTATAAAGGAGGCCAAAGGGAGGCCTAATGAGGCGAGTTGGCATCGACGTGGGGGGAACATTCACTGATGTCGTCACGGTCGAGAACGGCGAAATAAAAACTTACAAAACAGCATCAACCCCAGAAAATCCCGCCATCGGAGTCGGAGAAGGTCTGGAGATTCTGGTCTCGGACAACCCCAATGCAAAACGAGTCCAGTACATTCATCATGGCACCACGGTGGGAACAAATGCCCTGCTGGAAGGAAAAACCGCCCTAACTGCACTTATCACGACAGCTGGTTTTCGGGATGTACTGGAAATCGGCAGACAGGATAGGTCATCTCTGTACGATCTCGACTTTTCCAGAACGGACCCGGTAATACCACGGAGATTACGGTTCACAGTTCCGGAAAGGATCAACCCTGAAGGGAAAATTCTGAAACCTCTTGACATCAAGTCGTTGGAACAAGTCTGTCAAAATATCCCCGATTCCGTCGAGTCAGTCGCTGTAAGTACACTATTTTCCTTCACCAATCCTAAACATGAGAGGACGATTAAAAAATACCTACAAGCTCATGGATTCAAGGAAGTTACCTTATCATCTGAAGTGTTGCCTGAATTCCGGGAATACGAAAGAACATCAACTACTGCCATCAACGCTGCGTTAAAGCCGGTTTTCCAGGAGTATCTTGGTCAACTTGAACGGCGAGCCGAAGAGATCGGCATCGACGGAGTATGGTTAGTAATGCAATCCAACGGCGGATTGATCGAGCCCGAAATGGCGGAAAATCAGCCGGTGCGAACAATCCTCTCCGGTCCCGCTGGAGGAGTCAAAGGATCACAATTCATCGCCGGCCTGGCCAATATCGATGACGTGTTGTCCCTGGATATGGGAGGAACCAGCACCGACGTTTGCCTAATAAAGGACGGAGAAGCGTCAGTAACTACTGACTGGTCGATAAAAGAGCATCCGGTGGGTGTTTCTTCCCTCGACGTACATACCATCGGAGCTGGAGGCGGTTCAATTGCCTGGGTAGACGAAGGAGGCGCATTGAGAGTCGGACCGAAATCCGCGGGGGCTGATCCAGGTCCGGCTTGCTACTCTCGCGGAGGCGAAAGCCCCACGGTGACCGATGCCCACCTCGTTTTAGGAAGACTGGATCCTGACTTTCCTCTTGCGGATAGTTTAACCCTGGACAAAGGAGCCGCGAACCGCGCCATCAACAGGGAGATCGCCGAACCTCTTGAACTAACCATGTCTCAGGCCGCCCAAGGAATATTAAACGTTGCCAACTCGAACATGAAAAAGGCATTGAGACTGGTAAGCGTTCAGCAAGGACACGACCCAAGAGATTTCGCCCTACTGGCTTATGGTGGGGCCGGCCCCCTCCACGCAACTCAGCTTGCTGCAGATATGTCTATACCTAGAGTTATCATACCACCCGCTGCGGGCGTGCTATCAGCACTGGGACTTTTGGCTTCCAATACCCGTCGGGAATTCGTTTATTCTATTCTCGAAGATTTTGACGAACTACCACCCGACAAGCTCAATCGACAATGGATGGAGGCGAAAGATAAAGCAAGTTCAAACCTGGAGACCAGCTCCGTCGAATACAAACCTTCGCTCGGCATGCGCTACAAAGGGCAATCCTATCATCTCCGCATCCCTGTTTCGGGGATGCGTGTAGATAAAACGGATTTACACGATGCAAAAAAGGCCTTTCATCAGCTTCATAAACGTAAATACGGTCACTCCAGGGTGAACGAGCCTGTCGAAATCGTCAATCAAAGATTGGATGTGATCGGGAAGATCGAAAACCTGAAACTTTCCACAGGAATCCGTGGAAGCAACGAGAAAGCATATCTGGGAACTCGCCAGGTGGTATTTCCTAGTGGCACCGAGGAAACGGAAATTTATAAATACGAGCGTCTGGCGGTAGGAAATTCCCTTGCCGGTCCGGCAATAGTTCACTCCAGGGATTCGACAATTACCATAATGCCGGGGCAGAAAGCCCGTATAAACAGCGAAGGAGCACTACTGATCGAGGTCTGATACCATGAACGACATTGAGTTTTCGGTTGATCCAGTCTCGCTGGAAGTTCTTCGCAACGCTCTCGCCATGGTTGCCGAAGAGATGAGTGCTAATCTAGTCCGAACGAGTTACTCCCCCAACATTAAGGAAAGAAAAGACTCTTCGTGCGCCTTGTTTGATACCAGTGGTTCTATAGTCGCACAGGCAGAAAATATCCCCGTACACCTGGGGGCAATGCCTCGAGCGGTCAGAGCAGTGTTAGATGAGTTCAAAGTAGACCAGCTGGGGCCGGGAGATGTAATAATCCACAACGATCCATATGAAGGCGGCGTTCATCTCCCGGACATCACCATGGTTAGCCCCGTCTACGACGATGACGAAACTTTGATTGGATTCGTAGCAAACCGAGCCCACCATGCGGACGTCGGGGGAACCTATTCCGGAAGCCTGTCCACTGAAAGCAAGAGTATCTTTGCCGAGGGGCTCCAAATTCCTCCAGTCAAGCTGGTCAAAGAAGGAAAGATAAATGACGAAATCCTCAGATTTATCCTCACCAACGTAAGAACTCCCCGGGAGAGAG
>JAGXLQ010000200.1 GCA_018334595.1 Candidatus Bipolaricaulota bacterium
GACACCGTACCTCGTGGCCAACAACCTGTCAAAAGCGGTCGGTTCTCCCCCGCGCTGCAAGTAGGCCAGCGTTGTAACCCTTATCGGCATATCCAGTATCGCGTCCAGCTGATCCTTAAGATAATGCCCGATTCCACCTAGCTTAACGTGACCAAACGAGTCAGTACCTGACTCCCTCGTGATCTGCTGATCAATTTCTTTAGGACTTGCACCCTCGGATACAACGACAATGGAGAATTTTTTGCCTGCCGATTCCCTTTCTTTTATCCGGGCTTTGACGTCCTTTACCCTGAAGGGTTTCTCCGGAACGAGGATCGAGTCAGCACCGCCGGTGAGACCACCGAATAAAGCTATCCAGCCGGAGTCTCGACCCATTACTTCCAGAACCATAACTCTGTGGTGCGAATAAGCTGTCGTGTGTAACTGGTCCACCGCTTTCATAACCTGAGAGAAAGCGGAATTGAAGCCGATTGAATATTCCGTCTCGGCCAGATCGTTATCTATGGTCTGGGGAATTCCTACCGCATTTATATCGTAATCCCTCAGTTTATGAGCGACTCCGAGGGTATCATCCCCACCAATAGCAATCAGAGCATCCAGGCTGTTCTTTTCGTAGTTTTCCACGGCCTGATCGGTTCCGCCCTCGATTGAAAACGGGTTCGTCCTGGAACTTCCAAGAAAAGTTCCACCAATCGGCAAGATCCCCGAAACGTCTTTCCTGCTCAACACCTCTTTATCGTCTTCTAAAAGACCGGACCATCCGTTCCTGAAACCAATAACATCGATATCCTCATCTCGCGCTTTACGGACAACCGCTCTTAAAGCCGCGTTTATCCCGGGGGAGTCTCCGCCACCAGTTAATACTCCTAACTTATCCATTTATATCACCCAGTTTGTTTTGTATTCGTCCTGTTAATTTACGCATCCTCACGTAATCTTTCAAAACTCTACCAGTCTATAATACCTATAACAACCAAAATATTTTACCAAGAATCGCGTTGTTTGCAACTAGAATGACTTCTTGCGGTGGTTAAGTTGATAATCAATTTAAAATTCCGTAGTTTAATAATGGTAATAAAATATTAGATGGTTTTCGATTAGTTTAGATTATTGGTTTTGGTTTTTTGGTTGTAATCAGACTATTTTGGTTGATAAGGATGGTAAGAGCTTTCGTAGGATTGGGTTCCAATTTAGGCGACAGGAAAGCTAATATCGCCAACTCCCTCCAGCTTCTCAGCAGAGCGGAAGGGATACACTTAATCGACAGGTCCTCAAACTACGAGACCGAACCGATTGGGCCCACTCAACCATGGTTTATCAATTCCGCAATCGAGATCCAAACTTCTCTTTCCCCAGAAGATTTACTGGATGGCTGTAAGGAAGTAGAGAAGCGAATAGGTAGAGTTGATTCCCTGCACTGGGGGCCTCGACTCGTTGACCTGGACCTGCTTCTCTATGGGGATCGGGTAATAGAAAAGGACAATATAGATGTACCACATTCCCAGATGGCAAAGCGTAAGTTCGTCCTTTTACCCCTTTTGGAGCTTGATTCGGAGCTCATCCATCCGAAGTTGGGGAGACCCCTAAAAGAACTATTAACCAAAACGGAAGAAGACAAAAAGGTGATAAAAATACAATGAAACAAATACTAATTTCTTCAAAGGACGGGCAGAACGGAGAAAAGCGGATTGCGATTCTGGAAAACGGCAAACTGGTTGAAATCTTCTACGAAGATTTTCAGCAGGACAAACTGGTGGGAAATATTTACAAAGGCAGGGTAGAAGACATCCTTTCCGGACTCGGTTCTGCCTTTGTAGACGTCGGAGAGGAACAGAGCCTTTTCCTCTCCAGAAGCGAGATAAATCAGGCCATCCTCAGAAGCAGGGGATTCGACCCAAACGAGTACCCTCCAATGATAAACAAGGTAATCAACGAGGGGGAATCCTTAATAGTCCAGGTGAAGCGCGGTGGCATCGGCTCCAAGAACCCACAGGGCACTACCAAGGTAAGCCTTCCCGGCCGCTACTGGGTTTTTCTCCCCAAGGACAGCCGGCTGGGTATATCCCGCAGAATTACTGATGACCGGGAAATTCAGAGGCTTAAAGACATGGCGCGGAACCTAAAAGAGGAGAACGAAGGCCTGATTGCCCGAACTGCTTCCGAAAATGCCTCCAAGGAAGACCTAAAGCGCGATTTCAACTTCCTGCTCGGGACATGGAAAGGAGTGGAAGAGGAGGCAACTAACGTAAAAGCACCCCACCTTCTGCATTCTCACGCAGGAATGGTAAGGAAAGTCATCAGGGATAGGCTGCTGGAGGACGTAGATGAGGTACTGACGAATTCGAAACCAGTATACGAGGATATAATCGACTACCTGCATTATCTCCGGATGGACAACTTTCAGGACGTAGTGGGACATTACCAGAAAGACACCCCGTTGTTCAAACATTACGGGGTCGAAGAGCAGCTAAAAAAGTGCCTGCAGAGAGAGGTAAGTCTCGATTCCGGCGGCTATCTGGCAATCGACGAAACCGAGGCGTTGACTGCAATAGATGTAAACACCGGAGGGAACGTAAACCACAAAAACCAGGCTAAAGCAATCCTAAATACCAACCTCTCGGCAGCCCGGGAAATCCCGATACAGCTCAGATTGCGCAAGATAAGTGGCATTATTATAGTTGACTTCGTGGATATGTACGACAACGAGGATCAGCAAAAAGTAATTGATGAATTGAAGAAGAGCCTGCGAGAGGACAGGGTTCCGGCGGATTTCATTGACATGACACCCCTCGGACTTGTGGAAATTACGCGAAAAAGGGAAGGAGAGAGCCTGGCAGACTTAATGGAAGGTTATCACGACGAGGAATAGTCCAGCCTTAAACTGATATTCGAACCTTGTTAAATGCAAATAATGCCCCACCCGATCGGGCGGGGCATTATTTTATCCAATTAATTTATAGTCTTACTCGT
>JAGXLQ010000201.1 GCA_018334595.1 Candidatus Bipolaricaulota bacterium
ATAAGGGAGCTGCTGGAGACCGGTTACGAATCCGTTTACTTGACGAGCGACCACGGATTCGTCTTCAACGAGCCCGAGGCGGCGGAAAAGATCCCGACGGAGAAGCTGAACGCCAGGGAGAGTTCGAAGAGATTTGCGGTGGGACCCAACCTCCAGGAGGCCCCGGGAACCCTCAAGCTCAACCCCGAGTACATGGCGGAAGAAATCTGCGTCCCCCGAGGCAAGAACGTGTTTAAAACGCCTTCGACGTACGAATTCATGCACGGAGGGGCCTCCCCGCAAGAAGTGATCGTTCCGAAGATGAGGATCAGCAAGTCCGGAGCGGGCCAGGGGAAGAAACCAGCCGCCGTAATCGACGAAGGGGAGCCAAAAAAGGTCAAAAACAGGGTATTCGACATCGCCATAGATTTGGATATAGAGAAGAAATCATTGTTTGAAGAGAAGAGAAAAGTTAAATTGCAGATAGCGAGAGAAGGTAAAGAGTTGTTTGCCAGTAGCGTGATCGAACTGAGCTCCGGAGCTGAGTCCGGGACGAAAGTGGAAGTAAACTTGCCCGAGGGTGCGGAAGAGGGCAAATATATGGCTTATCTGCTTGACGGGGAGACCGAGGAAAAGTTGGATGAGTGTGAGCTGGACTATCAGCCTTTGAGGGGCGACATAGGGTTATGATATGAAATAATGATGTAGCGGAGGGCTTCAGCCCTCCATGTAAGCAAAAATGGAAATTAAAGGTTTCCACTACAAAAAGACAACGTTGGAAGGCTAAAGCCTTCCTCTACATAAACAATTATCAACGCGGTATTTCGGTTTGGATTTTGTTGTAGCGGAGGGCTTTAGCCCTCCAGGATTTGCAAATGGAACCCAAAAGGTTTCCTTTACATCCGAGGGCGCTGGAACCCTAAAGGGTTCCTCTACAAAAATGTTGAACTATGTCAATTTAGTGCCTTTGAACATGGTGGGTTGAATGAATTTCTATTTTCTAATTCAAATTAACGAATTCGGAGGAGTATATGCCACTCGATCAACTTGACGAGAAATTAATTAGTGCCTTCAAAGGTTATACAGTAAAGAAGGATTTAGTCAGAAAGCTAAAATCCGGTTACAACGTGCCCAACTACGTTTTGGAATACTTAGTCGCCTCCAAGTGTAGCTCTTCTGATTTGGAAGAGATTAAGGCAGGTATGGACGAGGTAAAAGAGGTACTGTCTTCTCACTTTGTCCAACAGGATGAGAGTGAGAAGATCCGAGCAAAAGTCCGTGAGTCCCAAGGTTTCCGCGTTATAGATAAAATATCGGCAAAGTTAGACGAAAAGAAGGATAGGTACTTTGCCCAACTCTTTAATTCGGGCATCACGAAGGCCAATATAGATGCGGAAACGGTGATGGAACACGAGAAGATGCTTACGGGAGGTATTTGGGCGATAGTCAAGGTGGGCTATAATCCCGACATTATAATTGGATCAACAAGTTATCCGTTCGTTATCGAAGATATTAACCCGATTCAGCTTTCCCGGTTTGGAATCGCCGACGTACAAGAAAACAGGAAAGAGTTCACAAGGGACGAGTGGATTGACGTTTTGGTAAGAAGTATCGGCCTGGAGCCGAAGCAGGAGGATCTGGACCAACGCCAGAAGATGCTTCATCTATCTCGTCTTATACCCTTAGTGGAAGATAACTTCAATTTAATCGAACTTGGGCCCCGCAGTACCGGCAAGAGCTACGTATTCCGAGAACTTTCGCCCTATTCCATCCTGATTTCCGGCGGGAAGACCACGGTCGCGAAACTGTTCGTAAATCTGAATACCGGACAGGTCGGGCTGGTTGGCATGTGGGATACGGTGGCATTTGACGAGGTAGCAGGAATGAAATTTAAGGATTCAGACGTAATACAGATTCTGAAGGACTACATGGAGTCGGGGAGTTTTTCGAGGGGGAGTGAAGAGATTACCGCCGACGGGTCGATCGTTATGAATGGCAATATAAATACGGATATAGAGACATTACGCAAGACCTCGCACCTTTTTGAACCCATGCCCGAGGACATGATAGATACGGCTCTTATAGACCGATTGCATTTATATCTGCCTGGTTGGGAAGTCAAAAAACTGAGCCCCGAGCACTTTACAGATCACTTTGGCCTCTCAATCGACTATTTTTCTCAGCTTTTGAGACAATTCAGGGATTACAGCTATGCGGATAGCTTGGATAAGTATTTCAGCCTAGGAAGTCATCTCAATCAAAGAGATGCTCGTGCCGTTAGAAAGACAATTTCCGGTTTGGTTAAATTGATTCACCCGGACGGAGATTATACAAAAGACGAACTGTTGGAATATATGGAATTTGCCATGGAAGGAAGACGGAGAATAAAAGAGCAGCTCAAGCGTTTAGGTGGCATTGAATTCTTCGATACGAATTTTTCTTACATAGATAAAGAAAGCCAGGAAGAACGTTACGTCTCAGTTCCGGAGGAAGGGGGATCGGAACTCATTTCGCCCGATCCGTTGCCGCCGGGAACTGTTTATACCGTTGGTGAAAAAGAGGAAGGGCAGGCCTTGATAAGAATAGAGTGCAAGGCCATGTCCGGTAATGGCAAACTAAAGATAACTGGAACTAACAAAACAGATATAAAAAACGAAGTAAAGACTGCTCGGAATTACATCAAGGCGAACAGCAAAAGAATGCTGCCCGAAAACAAGTCCTTCGACGGTATAGATTTACACATACAACTTTCGCCGCTATTAGGCGGAGACCTAGGCGGCTCCTTCGGTATTGCTGCGCTTGTGAGTATTTTATCGGCTATGTTCGATCAATCGCTGATAGAGGGGCTAGCCGTGCTTGGAGACCTGTCTATCGGTGGGGTAGTCGGTAAGGTTCAGAACTTGGCCGACAAAGTGCAGCTGCTGTCCGAAAACGGAGCCAAATCAGTCTTTCTTCCCCTGGAGAATTCAAAGGATATTCCGAATATACC
>JAGXLQ010000039.1 GCA_018334595.1 Candidatus Bipolaricaulota bacterium
GGACAAGGACTGGGAGTTGGGTCTGTTGCCGGAACTCTCTCACGAGGTAGAGCGGACGTCAAGCCTGTTTACCCCGGAGACGGCACCCGTCGTCGGCAAGTACGCCTTCGCCCACAAGTCTGGCCTGCACACAAAGGCGGTGCTGGAGGACCCGAAGACCTACGAGGCCATACCCCCGGAGATAGTCCACAAGCACAGGGAGATTGTCATCGACAAGTACGCGGGCAAGGCCGCCGTCCGCGATAGGCTGGAGAACATGGGGATAGAGGCGGACGAGGACGAACTGGAACAGGTCACTCAGCGGGTGAAGGACGCCGCGAGCGAGGGGAAGACGAGGTTCACGGACATAGACTTGTTGGAAATATCGGATGACGTGTTAGAATTAAACATAAAGAGTCGTATACCGACGAAGATAGAGGCGCTCGTCTCCGTCTCGCTTCACAGCACGTCGTATACGACGAGGGCGACCCGGAGGATTGCTGCGTTCGAGGAGGTCGACACCGTCTACGAGTTGACGGGTGACTACGAGATTCAGGTCCACCTCGAGACCGACTCCGTCCAACAGTTAAACGACATCATCGAGGAGTTTCGGGTTATGGAAGAGGTGGAGACGACCAGTACCAGTTTGATTTTAAAAGGTTACGAGACAGAAAAGGTGGAAGAGTAAAAAAGAAGGAGGTTTTCATGTCAAAGGTATACTTAGATGGTGAATACGTCGAAGAAAAAGACGCAAAGGTCAGCGTATTTGATCACGGTCTGTTATATGGGGACGGCATATTCGAGGGGATCCGGGCGTATGACGGTTACGTATTCAAGCTCGATGAACACTTGGACAGGTTGTACAGGAGCGCCAGGGCGATAAACCTGGAAATACCCTTTACTGAGGAGGAGTTCGAGGAGAAGATTCTGGAGACGCTCAGGGTAAACGACCTGAAGGAGGCCTACATCCGGCCCCTCGTCACCAGGGGTAAGGGGTCTCTGGGGATAGATACCGCTTCCTGCAAGGAGCCCAGCGTGATTATTATCGTCAAGGAGTGGGAGGCGCTCTACGGCCCGGAACTCTACGAGAAGGGGCTAACCATGCTGACGACGTCGATCAGAAACCAGCCGATCGACGGTCTACCGCCCACCGTAAAGCACTTAAACTACCTGACCAACGTCCTCGCCTTTATGCAGGCGGACGTCTGGGGCGCGGACGAGGCGCTCATGCTGGACACGCACGGAAACGTCTCCGAGGGGTCCGCGGACAACATATTCATCTACCGCAAGGGGATCGTCCACACGCCGCCGGTGACGAACAACCTGCCGGGGATTACACGGGCGACGATCGTAGACCTGCTCGGGGAGTTAGGCTATCCGCTCAAGGAGGACCACTTCGGTCTGGGCGAGGTCATGACTGCCGACGAGGTCATGCTCTGTGGGACGGCCGCGGAGGTTGCTCCAGTGGTCGAAATAGATGGACGTAAGATCGACGATGGAAAGCCCGGTCCGCTCTGTCTCGAGGTAAAGGAGAAGTTTGGGGAGGTTACCGGAAAGCCCGAAACGGGCGTCGCGATCTAAACTGGATGCTGGAACGGCCTTGCACCCGTGGGTCTGAGTGAGTGATAAGGGCTGTAAGGGTTGATCCGGTACGGGGGGTTAGCTGGACGACTTCGTTGCAGGTACCCGATTGGTTAAGACGCAGGTTTTAGCAGTTGATACGCCGAAGTTAGTATCTTGAGTAATCTTCGTGGGACTTGGTTGAAAACTCTAAGTCAAAGTCGACCGTTAATGGGTTGAGGGGACTGGATATCAGGATTCAAACGGTCACAGGTTTGGAGGGAGCCGGGTCATGATAACGGAGAGTCAACGGCGGAAGTTAGACAGGCTGCTGGCAAAGGCAGAGAAGGACACCGAGGTCCTGGCGGTAATACTGTACGGCAGCAGGATAAGTGGGAAAAAGGAGGAAACCCCGGATTCTGACCTTGATATTTGTCTTGTCCCCTACCCTACGGAAAACGATAAACGAGAAATGACGAGAAAACGGCTTGATTACCTGTCGACGATAGACCCGGAAGATATCGACCTCCAAGTCTTTCAACAGTTGCCAATTTACATCCGCCAAAGGGTTTTAGGTGAAGGTAGGGTTGAATATTGCGATAATAGCCGAAAGCTCTACGACTTAGCATATATAACGATCCAGGGGTACGAGGACTTCAAGCCGAGGCTCAGGGAATACCTGGAAGGTGTTGAAAATGGCTAGGTTGGACAGAGAAACAATCTTAACAAAAATTGATCGGATGAACGGATATTTAGGTGAACTGCAGGAAGTCCTGCCGAAAAATTACGACTAATACGAAACATGAGCTAGCAAGTCTTGAAACGACTCCCTCGGTTTGTTCTCGAGGAAGTTCAGTATTTTCCCGACGATTGTTTGAGCCCTATTTGCTAAGCTGGAGCTTTCGGTCAGCGTTCTGAACTTGTAGGTAACATAACGGTAGGTCTTTTACCCCTTAGTTATATCTTTTCTCTTGGGGTTACTATATATGGGATTTGGGGTTACATTTTTTTGCTTGAAGGTCCACAGTAGCTTGTACTCGGAGTGGTTGCCCCGGCCCCGGCCACTGCTGACCTTCTCCAACAGGTTGGCCGAGACAAAGGTCTTTAAGGCGTTTATGATGGCCGTGCGGGATACGTCGAACTTCTTAGCTAGTTGCCCTTGGTCGATCTCAAAGGAACCCTCACGGTTTCCGATTTTCTCTTGAAGCCAGTGCCAGAGGTCGACTTTGACCCCTGAGAATTTCTGGACCACGTTTGGGAGAACGTAATTTGTCAAAAGATTTACCAAACCGGTTGGAAATAAAATGGGAGACACTTTATAAGGTAGGCACAGAGATATTGGCTTTAAGTCATGTCCCCCGGTTGGTAATGGCAGTTACCAACCGGTTTACTTTTTCACCCCTTAATATCCATATTTTTTATGATCTTCATCTATCGGTAATATTTCTACAACTCGAACCTGCTTTTCCTCTTCTTTAACATAATAGAAGGCCGTAAAGGTGCGGCTAATATGCAACCTGTAGACTTCCTCCCCAGAAACTGGAACCTTTTCTTTATCTCCTATTCCCTGTCCCAGGTAGGGGTTATCCTCTAATTTCTTTAAATTATCCTTACATATTCGCTTACTCTTATCACTCTGGAACTGTAAGAATTCCTTAACTTCGGGTTCTACATATACCTTATAGCTCATCTACTGAGATCAGTTCCTCCTCGTCTTTTTCTTTGCTTTCCCTGATCTTTTTAGCTAACTTGGACCGGTTAGCTTCCTGAATCAATTCCCTAATTAGTTCATCGTAAGTTTGCCCTGCCTCTTTCATTTTACCCAGTTCCTTCCAAGTAGACTCCTTGATTCGAACTCTTTTAGTTTCAGCCATGACAATAGCACCTCCGAGCAAAAAGCTCCATGAATATTATGATGCAACGTATCGGGTTTCGACTAGGTTTTGTTTTGTGGCAACGGTGGATGCCCCTGGAAGATCACCGTAAAATCGACACCCCATCCACCCACTCTTTCCAGAAAAAGGTCTAAGCCCAACTTCAGTCGATTGACCTAAGGAATATTTAGTGAGATTAAAAACACACCCTTACCGCCCTCAGTTGATTAGTTCACCTCTCCCACTCGGTCATTGCATCTAGGTAGTCGCTGAACCTAACGAAATCTCTGCGCTTCGGTGGTGAGTTGTCTTGGTATACGGTTTTGACTCTCTCCGCTGTTTATGCTGCCTATCTATCATGCGTACTGTTTGCTAAAGTTCCGTGTAGGACAGCGCTATCTCCATCAAAGCTCAATGGAAGAAGACGAAGAAGTCCTTGATCGTCTTTTCCGCCGGTGAATTATGAAGCCAGTGCTTGACGATTGAAAAGAGAAGATCGACGGAGAGATTACTTTAGCTCTCCATTGAAACCGTTATCGACGTCTGTAATCGATAGTTTCAGGTCTGGAGTGGGGGTGCCCTGTGAAGAGGGCGACCTCTTTGATAAACTCGAAAACTCTGGAACCATAACCGGAGAAATGAAAGAAACTCTTTACCAGATGAGGGGGGTTTCGTAATATACTCGTCCACGAATACGCTATACTTGACGACAGGGTAGTATACGAGACCGCCAGAGAGCGGTTAGATGGCTTTCAAGAGTTTTCTCGTCAGGCCAACAGTAGTTTACACAGGTTATAGGTGTATCTTTTCGCCTCGGTGCGATTACTTAACTTCGGGCCAATTATGGAGAGCCTCAATTATCTGTGGATCGGGACATTTCTCCTGGTAGAACTCTCGATATTCGTCCTTTAGGTTTTCTAGCCTCTGTAACGCTTCTGTTTTCTGCTGTCTATCTATCAGTGATTGCTCTACCAAAAATTGCAGCCAGTGGCCTACGTAGAGGTAAGGGGCAATTGCCTGATAGTACCGGGGGTCTATGAGCAACATGGAGTCGTCGATAGAGGCCCTAAAGGTTTCTGGGCTGGGAATCAGGACGTGCGGAGGGGTCGTTTCTTTGGCTTCTATGCCCTGAAAATTGCCGTCAACCCTTCTAAGCACGTATCTCACCAGGCCGTTTCGAGCCATACGTCCCCTGGCCCACAGGACGGACTTTTCTTCGTGTAGAAACCGGTGGAATTGGTCACCGAGCAAAGTATAGTTTTCTCGGCTCTCCTCGACAGACCCGGGGTCTATGTCTTGTATTTTGACATCAAACAAGGTCATCTGGGATTCTTTTGGAGTTACCTGGAGCGTATTTCCTGCCTTCCAGCCAAACGACTTTTTCCCGCCGAGGATTTTGATCAGTTCCACCAGGTGTTCGCGGTTTAGGTCCTCGTAATATTCGTTCATTCGCTTGAAGACTGACCGTAGGGAGATATCCTTTCCCGTCTCCGTCTTCTTCCCGCTCAGGTAGCGGTAGATTTCCGCTTCAATTCCTATATCGCAGACCCTCTCCTGTTGCTCCATCATCAAATCGTCGTTTTCGTGGAGGAGAACGTTCGTTCTATGGAGAAAGTCGACCTGCTTTTCCGACCCTTCTCGGAATATGAACGCCCAAAAAGCCGGGGAAAGAACTTCGGGGTCCTGGGCAAAGTCTTGGGAGAGTTCCCTTAGTTCTTCGTTCTCTAGCGTTCTTCCGGACCAGATTAAGGAGAGAAACTTCCCCCGGGAAAGCCAGTAACGACTGTCCTGCACGAGGTCTTCGCGATTTTCCCTTATTCTTTCATCCAGCGTCAGATAGTCTTCCCACCGTTCCACTCTTGAAGACTCAAGAAGCAGTGAATCGAGCATTTCCAGGGCGAAATCACCGCTTACCTGTTCAGGGTCCTGGTAGTTGTCGTAGAAGAAACTGAATTTATCCTCCAACTCGAGCTCTTTGAAGTCTTCGAACCGGCCCCACCACTCCTCGTTATCGTTACCCTCGTCGCTCCCGATGCCGTCAAAGGGACCGTCTCGTTTGACCCCGCGGCTCCGCTCTTCTTCCTCTTTGGGGAGACAGCAATACTTGTACTTCTTCCCCGAACCACACGGACACGGGTCGTTTCTACCCACATCGTTTCCCATAAAGAACACCTCGTATTTCTTCGGTTAAAATGACCCCGGAAGGCTCAGGCCCCTCGTGGGAGGATCAATCTCACGAGACCCGGGATGATTGGTGTTTTCCTCTCTTAGAAAACTTACGTACTCCCTGAACCTTTCCGTTAGCCCCAACTTCTTCAGCTCCCGGAGGTGACTGATTACTTGTCTGTAATGACGACGGCCCGCGCCCCCCGGCCAGGTAGGGGGCAAGCTGGTCCGCATAGGTCTCAAAGTAGGCGTAATGGGCGACCTCCTCCAGGTAACCTTCTAGATACCTCAGGCTCTCGGATTCGACCACCAGGTCAACAGCCTCCCCGTCATTCCCCTCCAATACGTGGAATCCGATCAGGTTCCCCCCGCTCAGTCCGGCCGAGATCTCCTCCGCGAAGTCTTCCCATTCCCGGTCCTCGGTGGTTGATTTTAGCCGTCTGTAATATTCTTCCCGGGGTTGGTTGGAGAACAACCCTTTGAGGTTTTCCTTGGCCTGTTCTGGACAGAGAGCTTCGTAGAAATCGATCAATACCTTTCTTAACTCTCTTAGACAGAACCCCCCCGTCCTCTCTGTAAGTTCGTTCGAAGAGTTCATTCAGCTCGTCCTGTTCGTCTAGATTTTCCAGGATATTTGCCTGCATGGATAAATGGCGGCGGGTCTCGTAACCGTCCCCGCTCCAGCTTCTCTCTTTCACCTCCGGTAACTTTTCCGGCAGGTGGGGCTGAAGGAGTTCTCTCCAGTACTGGCAGTCGTTTTGGCTAGTGCAGAGATCTTCAATGGCTTCCTCGTAGTACTCCTGGAATCAATCGGAGTCGTCTTCCAAAAATTTCTCGAACAGGTAATCGATACCTGATTTCTTGGCCTGAAAGTCCAGCTCTGCTTCCGCAAGTACCCCCGCGTAGTGGCTGACCGCCCACTGGAACTCGTCGCCGTAGTAGCCGGTCGAATTATCTACCCTATCCATCTCTGCCGCTATTACCTCGGATACGGCCCCGTATATCTTTGCCGCCGCCCCGACGTCTCCGTTGTTGCAGTAGTTCCTGGCTAGATCGTAGAAGAAGGAGAAGTCGACCTGTCCGTCGTATTCTCTCAGGCCGTGGGTACCGGTGACTTCCGTGTACAATTTTCTCACCTGATTTCTATAATTTTGCAGGGAGTTTTCAGCCTCCGTATTTCCAAATCTGGCCAACAACCGGTGCTGCAATTCCGGCCCCCACTCAAGCTCCTGTTGCAAAGATTCTTTCAGCCTGCCCCTGTCTTCTTTTTGCAGGGCGCTGTCGACTCTTTGTTCCCGCTCCTCAGAGGAAACCCTCGTCGCATCGAGGTGGTTCTGGGCTAGCTGCAGCAGGACAGCGACGACGTGCTTGCAGTAACCCCCCAGTTGTAGGGGCAACTGCACCGGGCTCCGAAGTCCTCCCGGGAGGGGTCGAGCTTCACTCCGTAAGGCCTTGTCCCCTGGACTTTCCCCGTCATCTGTTCACCGACTGGGTCCTGTTTCTGAACCCGCTCTTCCTGGAAGTAGTTTTCTCCCCTGTCTTAGGGTTGAGGGAGACAAAAGGACTGAATCTTTTCTCTGGTAATCTTGTTCATTGTCAAGTTCCTTCTCAGGTAACGTGAAACAACGAGGCCGGCCGGAATAGGTAGTCCTTAGTGACACCAGGACCCGTTCTCCGACAACTTCTAATCCTTGGCCCTCCAATTCTTCCGGGTAGTTCCCCTTGTTGAACTCGGACCAGTCACTTAGCTCCTCGTCGGAGAAACCACCTTCGTTGAACCCAGTCTCAAATTCTGTGAAGCTCATATCTTCTTTTTCTAGAATTTAGTGACCGGCACCCACGTCGTCCGGAGGGTTAACGGCGAGTAATTTTCAGACTACCTCCAGGTCCTTATCCTCCTTCAAGGTCAAAAGTTACGCCGTTTAATCTTGGAATCGGTATCCGAACCTTAAGAAACCCCAAGTCGGTAGTTAGTATAAGGTCAACCGATATACGGTGCAAAACAGAGGGACGGGGGTTGACACGTTGACATATTCCTAAAGCACTGGTCCAGGTAGCCCTGGGGGGACAAGAGGGCCAATATCGTCAAAATGTAAACCCCCGTCCCCGTTACGTTAACATGAGAACGAAGGGCGTTAGGACTAGTAGGAGGTACCTGCCCCGGCTTAGATAAACAATGGCGGACTTCTACCTCTTAACGAGGAGGGCATAAGTGGCTATCAGCGTCTTACTTCCCGGCTCAAGGTATCCTTGAATCAATGAACCGTCATCCCTGATAGTATCCAGGATGATTCCATCCTCGTCGACGATCCAGTCCGTAATGCTGTCAGGTCAACAAAGCAAACCAGGTTAACCCCCAGGTGGTAGGGATACGAGGATACTTTAAGGGTTGTGCAAAACGTCGTGAGTTCCAACTCCCCGGAGAACCTAGTAACCACTCAATCTGGAAGGTGAGGCGGTATGATTTGGTGGCTCGTGCTTCCCCGGATCAGGCCTGGCCCTGTCGTATCGTCCGTTAAAAAATAAGGATGGTCTTCCCTCCTCATAGTAACTTGGATTTTTACGATTTTGACCGTGGGGGGTAAACTCATCTCGTGTTTCAGAAGAAATATTATCGTATGTTCAGTTGATATGAACGTCTGAATTTCTGAATAAAATTGCGCCGAGACTTTTTCACCTTCTACGAGGGGCGGGGGGTGAACCTCCGCCCCCCGCTGGTTGAAAAACAACAGGTGTCATAAATGGTATTGGTATCGGATGATACTCCGGACTGACTTCCCCTATCCCCCGACGTTCAAGTTCTCCGTGTTTCGCTGCAGCAGCCCGTAGATGTACCCGTCTCGCAGCGCTTCCCAGCTGGCCTCGATGACGTCGGCGGAAACCCCCACCGTCGTCCAGTTGTGCTCCCCGTCGGTCATCTCAATCGTCACCCGGGGTACCGCGGCGGTGCCGCGGTAGCTCTCCAGGATCCTGACCTTGTAGTTGGTCAGCCTCATGTTCTCGATCGACGAGTAAAAGCTGTTCAGGTTGCGGTGAAACGCGTTGTCTAGGGCGTCCACCGGACCGTGACCGTTTTCTATCGCGTCCATTATCTTCCCGTCCACGCGGAGCTTGACGCTGGCCTTGGCCGTGGGTCCGGAACTGTCCGTCCTGTTGGTAATTATCTGATATTCCAGGACGTCAAAGTAATGGGGTAGTTCGCCCTGCACCCTCTTCGCCAGCAGGGCAAAGGAAGCGTCGGCGTGTTCGAACTGGTAGCCGTCATCCTCCAGTTCCTTGATCGTCTCCAGCACCTCGCGGTGGGCGTCGCTTCCCTCGGAGAGGTCGACGCCGACGTTCTTTAACTTCTTCTCGATCGTGCTCCCGCCCGAGAGCTCGGAGACGAGGAACTTCCGTTCGTTTCCCACGGTCTCCGGTTCGACGTGTTCGAACGTCCCCGGGTGCTTTAGGACCGCGTCGACGTGGAGCCCGGCCTTGTGGCTAAACGCGCTTACGCCGACGTAGGGCGAACGCTTCTCCGGCGTCTTGTTGGCTATCTCCGATACGTACCGGGAGGTACTCGTAACTTCCTTGAGGCTATCCTCGTTCTTCAGGCAGCTGTAGCCCATCTTCAAAGTCAGGTTTGGGATAATCGTGCAGAGGTTGGCGTTGCCGGTCCTCTCTCCATAACCGTTTACGGTACCCTGAACTATCTCTACTCCCTCCTCGACGGCCGCTAAACTGTTTGCCACGGCAACCCCTGAATCGTCGTGGGCGTGGATGGAGAGGGGGACGTCAATTACCTCACGAGTCCTCTTGACTATCTCCCTCAGCCTGCCCGGCAGCGTCCCTCCATTGGTATCGCACAGGCAGATGTTGTCGACGCCGGCGTCTACCGCAGCATGTAAAGTCTCGAGCGTGTACTCGCTATCGTCCTTGAACCCGTCAAAGAAGTGTTCCGCCTCGTAGGTGACTGTCCTCCCCTCCTCCTTCAGGTAGGAGACGGAGTCGGAGAT
>JAGXLQ010000202.1 GCA_018334595.1 Candidatus Bipolaricaulota bacterium
TGTGAGGTTGTCGTCCTTCTTCTGCAATATCTTCTTTGACCTACCGGACGTGTTGGTCATCTTCGTCATTGCTGTCTTAAACCCGGTTACGTGTTTTCCGCCTTCCTGGGTATTTATGTTGTTGGCAAAGGAGAACTGTGATTCGGAGTACTTTTTGCTAAATTGGAGTGCGATTTCTACGAAGTTCCCGTTCTCTTCCTTCTTGAAGTAGATTGGGTCCGGATGTAGTCTCTCCTCGTTCTCCGTCAGGGACGCTACGTACTCCTTGATGCCCCCCTCGTACTTAAACGACTTTGTAACGTCCGCGTCCTCGTTTATCAGTTTGATTTTCAGGCCCTTGTTTAAGTAGGCAAGCTCCCTTAGCCTATGGGTTAACTTCGGCAGGTCGTACTCGAAATCACCAAATATCTCCTCGTCGGGTATGAACGTAACCATAGTACCCCGCAAGTTCTTCCTGCTGCCGATCTCTTCCAGTTCCGTCAGCGACTCCCCCCGGGCAAAGTCCTGGCGATACCTTGAACCGTCACGTTGGACCTCCACCCTCATCCACTCGGACAGAGCGTTTACGACTGAGACTCCAACACCGTGCAGTCCACCACTTACCTTGTAACTCTTGTGGTCGAACTTTCCCCCCGCGTGAAGCGTCGTCATTACGACTTCTACCCCGCTCATCCCTTTCTCGGCGTGAGTATCTACCGGTATGCCACGGCCGTTATCGACCACGGTAACCTTTTCGTCCTCGTGTATAGTTATCTCGATCTCGTCGCACTCTCCAACCAGAGCCTCGTCGATGCTGTTGTCTAGTACCTCGTCAATTAAATGCATAACGCCCTGCTGGCCGGTACTTCCAATATACATCCCCGGGCGCTTTCGGACAGCTTCCAGGTCTTCGAGAACTTTAATTTGATCAGCCTTGTACGTCATGAAACCACCTCGATGTTGGAACCAATTACCTAATAATTTTAATGGATTTTGCACTATATTACCAGGCACGGATCCCTATTCTATAGTGGGTTTTGGTTAAGTTTGAGCTGAGAATAACGGGGTTGTTTCTTACTCGAGGAATGCTTCTCTGTAGACCGATTGATAGCTTTCCGTGAAGGACCTGACGAACGCGGTGGCGGGCTCCTGTAATATTTCCTCGGGGGTACCGACCTGGACGAACTTCCCCTCCTTCATTATTGCTACTCTATCTCCTAGAGAAAAACCTTCCGCGAGGTCATGCGTGACGTATAGCGAGGTGGCATCGTAATCCCTGTGGGCCCTCATTACCTCTTTCCTCGACTCCTCCCGTGTCTGCGGGTCCAGGTCCCGGAGGGGTTCGTCAAACAAGATAACCTCGGGGGGAACCGTAAGCGCTCTGCCCAGTGCCACCTGTTGTTTCTGGCCCTCTGATAGTTCGCCCGGCTTTCTGTTAAACAGTTTCGCGGGGATACCCAGCCTGTGGACTACTTCCATTACCTTCTTCTTTATGAGCCCAACTCCATACTTCTGAATCTTTAAGGGGAAGTTAAGGTTCGAGTAACCCCGGTCGTCATGGACCTTTAGGTGGGGATAGAGAGCGTTGTTCTCAAAGATCATCCTTACGCGCCGCCTGGCTGGAGATATGTCGTTTACGTTCTCTCCGTCAAAGTAGATATTTCCCTCGTCCTGCTTTATTAACCCCGCTACCAACTTGAGAAAAGTAGTCTTGCCACAGCCGGTGGGGCCTACGATAACGAAGAACTCTCCTGGGTTAACCTCGAGGGTGACATGGTCGACCGCCACCTCGTCAGGGAAGGACTTGGTAAGCGAAGATACGGTAATCCGTTTCAAGTTAACCACCTATCCTGCGTAACGATTATCCGCTTTTGCCCTCCCCAGGTCAAACCGATTCAGTCGTAGTATTCGACCTTGGACTGAAAAAGTTTGCAAAAAAAGAGAAACATTTCTAGTATAGTAACCCAAGGAGGCTAATATGGATGATATGTGGTTGATTCTGCTGATAGCTGGCTTGGTTGTGGGGGCTGCTTTTTTCGCTGGAACCTTCATTGGAGACACTGGCACAACCCCTCCGGGGAACACTCAACCCGAGACCGAGACTGAGTTACAATCAGAGGACGGACAGATCGAACACGAAGGATCCGACATCGACACTGCCGGCAAGGTCGAAAGCCTGGACTTCAAAGTTGACACCACAGAAAATGGAGAGGAAGTAACCTATCGGTTCCGAATCAAAAACCCCGAGATGGAGAACGAGGACGTTCGCGTCGACCATATCCGATCGGACGGCTCCGAAGTTAACCTGATCCTCCGGCATGGCAGGGACGAGGGGTGGCTTAAAGAACTTTCATCTGACAAATGGACCTACTTCACCGGGTTCGCCTTTACTCAAATGGTGCGAACAAGAGCAGAAGATTACTCCGCCTACCAGGTAACGGACTGGGAAGCTATGGAAGGACATACATCCACGGTGGAAACAGACACCGGGACCGCGAGGGTCTACGACGTAAGGGTAAACGAGGTGATCCCGGAATCCGTGTTTACTCCCGAATGATGGCACCCCGTTAGAGACCACTCCCCGGAGCATACTAATTGACAGACCGCGGTCAAGCAATTATTATTAACTATCATCGTAACTGACGGGGAGTGGCGCAGCTTGGAAGCGCGCCTGCTTTGGGAGCAGGAGGTCGCTGGTTCAAATCCAGTCTCCCCGACCAGCTTTCTTAATTCTCCACTCACAGGGGTTCCAAGAATATCTTTTATTTTGCGCTTGCCCCCAATTTTTACGATGAATTCACGCAAGCAGGCGCTCATATTTTCGTCCGAAAACTATGGTAAGTCTAACTCTAATCAAAGAAATCCCAATCCCAAAACTTCTCAGGATTTGGAAATTTCACTCGAAGAAGCCGTCGAAGATTTTACCCTTATGGGAAAAGTTGACGGTAGGTCAGAAAAGACACTCAATTTGTATGACTACGTCCTCGA
>JAGXLQ010000203.1 GCA_018334595.1 Candidatus Bipolaricaulota bacterium
GACAAGAAGATCTCCACCGTCGTCCACCCCGGATCGGGCAACTGGGACGGCACCCTGGCGAACGCCCTGGTCTTTCATTACGAAAACCTACCACGTCCTGACGATAATTTACGGCCGGGAATAGTCCACCGCCTCGACAAGGACACAAGTGGAATTCTCGTGGTCGCTAGAACCGAACTGGCATATGACCATATCTCCACTCAGTTCAAGATGAGGACTGTAGAGAAGGAGTACCTAGCTCTGGTAGGGGGTAATTTCACGGAGAACCACGGCTTGATCGACGCTCCCATCGGCAGAGACCCCAAAGCCCCGACCAACATGACCGTCAGGTACGGGGGCAAGGACTCGCAAACGGAATTCTCCGTCGTCTCCGAACTGGACGATTCCACGCTCCTGCGGGTAAAACCCCACACGGGTAGAACGCATCAGATCAGAGTTCACATGGACTACATAGGGCACAGTATAATCGGGGACAAGCGTTACGGAGGGAGGCCTTACTCACGGTTCATGCTCCACTCCCGTAAGATCTCGCTGACACATCCGGTAACGGGCGAGAAACTTACCCTAGAGTCACCGGCCCCAGACGAGTTCACGGAACTGACCCAGTAGGTCAGAACGGGCGTGTTTTCTTTGATACTAACCCCTTCAACAGTTACCCTTTTTAGGTATTAATTTTTCCCATTTACGCAGTTAAATGGGTAGTTGACCACTTATTAAAAGGAGAAACATGTCAAGCGAGAAAGAGTTACTAATCTTCGGTCTGGACGGAGCGACTTACGACCTGCTGGATACGTGGTTCGAAAATGGAAGGCTGTCATTTCTTGAAGAAATCGTAGAAAATGGCGTTAAGAGCGACATGGAAAGCACAATACCCCCCCTGACCGGCCCAGCCTGGACAACGTTTCAAACTGGAGTAAATCCTGGAAAGCACGGCGTATTCGACTGGGGAAGTTCGGGAGAGTTGGACTACGGACGGGGAATGATTGACGCCTCGGCAATAAAGACTAAGACCATATGGGAACTATTAAGTGAACAGGACAAGAAGGTCGGCTCAATTGGCCTACCAGTCACCTACCCTCCCAAGGAGGTCAACGGATTTATCACGACAGGCGTACTGACGCCGAAGGTTGCAGATGATTACATTTACCCTCCGGAGCTAAGGGAAGGCTTGGAGGGAAAAATCGGCCGATACCGATTCGCTCCCACCCATGCCGAGATGGCGTTGAACAGCAGCAAGTGGATTGAGGAACTCAAGAAGTCGATCAACAATAGAGAAGAGACCGCTCTTCACCTGTTAGAGACGCAGGAATGGGACGTCTCCTTGGTATACTTCATGGAGACGGATACCGTAAACCATCACCTATACCACAGAAACACCGGCGACACTGTCAACAATGCAAACGAGAACATGGACGAGGATCCCGTACTCGAGGTCTATGAAAGGGTCGAGCAGGCGGTGAAGACGATTACGGAAGCTGTCGGGGATGAGAACACAAATATAATGCTCGTATCCGACCACGGGTTCGGTCCCTTAGAATGGATATTCAACGTCAATAGCTGGCTCCTCAAAAAAGGCTACCTGAAGTTAAAGGAATCGACCTCCGTCAAGATAAAGCGGCTCGCAGGTAAGCTTGGCTTCAACCAGAAGAACATGTACAAGATCGGTGACCTACTGGGACCGCTGGCCAGGGGTAACGAATGGGAGATGGAGGGGTTCGACGATATCCTCGGAAAGATCTTCCTGTCGCTTAACGACGTAGACTGGAAAAACACCAAGGCCTACTCGCGCGGCGGGGTAACTGGAGCGCTACGGCTAAACATTAAGGAAAGGGAGAAGCACGGTTGTGTCGAACCGGAAGAGGCGGAAGACCTGAGAGAAGAGATTATGGCCGAGCTCAGCGATTTAACGAACCCGTACACCGGGGAACCGGTTATCGAAACGGTGATGAAAAAAGAGGACGTCTACGGGGGCCCCTGGACTTCCCTGGGGCCAGATATCCTGTTCTTGACGAAAGACATGAAAACGGATACGGGAGGTTTGACCGTCTTTAAGACGATGGATTCCGTTATCCCTGCCTTCGCGATAAGTGGGACTCATCGCATGAACGGAATATTTGCCGGGAGAGGACCAAAGTTCAACAGGGGAACCAAGCTCGACGAGATGAGTATCGTCGACCCCGCTTCGATAATCCTCTACCTAAGCGGCCTCGAGGTCCCGAGTTACATGGACGGAGAGCTGCAGGAGGAAGCCTTCGCGGAGAAGTACTGGACGGAAAACCCGCCAAGGTACGTCGACGCGAAACTACCCGGAGCTAAGGGGAAAAAGAACGAGAACAAGGACGACGAAGAGATAAGGGAAAGGCTAAAAAGCCTGGGCTATCTAGCCTAGACGAAGTTATCTATCTAGCCCCCTGTAACTCCGACAGGGCGGTCAATTATTATGGATTGATATGTCTTTTTGTATCCAATATCATTTTCTGGCTTTTATGAACTAAAACTGCAAACCCAAACCGAGCGATTCTAACCCGTGGCTCAGAAATCTTGGTGCATCACACAACAAATTTAAGCAGCAAAGACGGGTGGAACAATCGACAACGGTAAGGACGATATAAACTGGAGGTATATATGCCGAGATACGGAGATCTATCTGACGATCCCCTCGAACGTGAACAGGAAATCCTCACCTACTGGGAGGAGAAGGACACGTTCACAAAAAGCGTTGAGGATAGAGAAGGGGACGAGGAATGGGTATTTTACGAGGGCCCACCAACTGCCAACGGCAAGCCTCACTTTGGGCACCTGATGGCGCGGGTGTATAAGGACCTCTTCCCCCGCTACAAGACCATGAGGGGATACCACGTCAAGAGAAAAGGGGGCTGGGATACACACGGACTACCCGTCGAGCTCGAGGTTGAAAAGGAACTCGGGCTGGACAACAAGGAAGAAA
>JAGXLQ010000204.1 GCA_018334595.1 Candidatus Bipolaricaulota bacterium
AGGACGGGGTGATAATCGTGAATACGGCCCGCGGGGAGTTGATAGAGGAGGACGCCTTTGCCAGCGCCCTCAAGTCCGGAAAGGTCGGTGCCGCCGGCGTGGACGTTCTGGAGGAGGAGCCGTTGCAGGATGAAAGTCCCCTGACCGGCCTCGATAACCTGATCATCCTCCCCCACGTGGGAAGTTACACGGAGAGGTCGTTACGGGAGATGGACGAGAAGATGGTAGAGGACGTGAAGCGGGTTATGTCGGGGGTTAGGCCGGACGAGGTAGTCAACGGCGTGCTGCTAAATCACTCCAATCGGGCGGGACTGGAATGAGTTCTGTAGTCGTTGTGGACGTCGGTACCAGCAACGTAAAGGTAGGCACCGTGGACCCGTCAGGCGAACTGCTTTCCCATGCAAGCCGGGAGCTCGCCGTCGAGCGACCGGAGAAGGGTGCTGCGGAGCACGACCCAGTTGCCCTGTTTGACGTCCTTCTATCCCTGATACGCGAGGTGGCCGGAGACCAGGGCGACACAATAGAAGGCCTCGTCCTCTCGGGTTATCACGGCGGTTTTCTTCCACTCGACCGGGATATGCAACCACTTACCGGACTTATAACCCTGCTCGATACGAGAACTAAGGTAGTGATGGACCAGTTCGAACGGGAGTTTCCGATGGAAGAAATTTATCAGAAGACGGGGTGCCCATCTCTGTTCATTTACGCACTCCCCCGCCTCTTCTGGTTGAGAAAGGAGAAACCGGATGTATTCTCGAACAGCAGATATTTTAGCGATGTCAAGGGATATCTGCTCTATCGCCTAGCCGGGAGTTTCTCTACGGAGCCGAGCGTCGCCTCTGCCACCCAGATGATAAACATTCGTGAAAACGACTGGGATGACGGGATATTAGATATAGCCGGGATTGGTCGGGAGACTCTTCCGGAAGTTGTCGACGGTGACACCGTGGTGGGCGAGCTAAGCGGCAAAGTTGCACGGACAACGGGATTGCCCGAGAGAACGCCGGTAATCTCGGGAGTCTACGACGGCGGGTCGATGATACTGGGCATGGGCGGCTACTCTGGAGAAGTGGGAATATGTAACATCGGTACGACCGCAATGATAAGGACATGTGCCTCTGAGCCGATACTCGACTCCGTCAGTCCACCTAGACTACAGACCTATTCCCTGCTGCCAGACAGGTGGGCAATAGGCGGCGCTGTAAACAATGCTGGTATCTCTCTTAAGTGGTTTCGTGATACGCTATCGATCGGAGACGGATACGAAGAAATAATTACCCGTGCCCGCGGCGTGGGTCCGGGCGCGGACGGAGTCTTCTGTCTGCCCTTTTTGACCGGTGAAAGGGACCCCCGGGTAGGAAACATGGCTTCGGGAGTATTCTTTGGGATAAAGGATTATCACACGTCCGGACACTTGAGTAGGTCGATACTGGAAGGGGTTGCCTACAGCCTGCGCATGGTCCTGGAATCGCTCCAGGACAACGAAATCCAGGTGGATTCTCTGCGTATCGGTGGGTCCGGGGCGAAGTCGGACCTCTGGCCTTCTATCGTCTCTGACGTATTGAACCTCTCGGTCACGAAGTCAATGACCCCGGATGCCACACTGATAGGAAGTGCGATGGTTGCGTTTACCAGGCTCGGCAAATATTCTTCCCTGGCCGAGGCAACTGACGCCATGGTAAGGACGGGAAAGGTGTTTGAGCCTGACGAGGACAGGCAAGAGCGTTACATGGAAGCCTACGACTTCTTCGTCGAATTGATCTCTAAGTTAAGGGACATGTATCCCTCGCACGCGGCCAAGTTCCTCGGGACGGAAAACTGACCTGACTGCAAAGATAACCAACAAGAGTCTGGGGCCCGAGGGGGAGGTTCCCTTTTGTCGGATACTACCCCCCTCTTTCAATCCTTATTCTCTCGTAGAACTCATCCGGCTTTAACTCGGGAAATTCCCCGCTCTCGTGCAGGTGGGTGCGCAGGTCGAGGCAGATGTGACACTTAGAGTAGTAGCCCTCCTTTTCCATGTAGCCGTGATCCTTTGCCAGCTCGAGGAGGCCCGCCATGTCGTCCTCGGCCAATCTGGCGAGGATTCGGTGCTTACCGGAGTCTAAGCCGTCAGCGATGAGAGATTGCAGGTCCTCAATATTTCCATATGTGAGTCCTCCACAGTAGCCAGGTACGTAGTTCCCGTAGTTGTCTACGTGGTTGTGCCATTCTCGAAGGAGCGGTGTGGGGCAGGGCTTGACAAACCAGAAATTTGCCGGTCGGGGAGACATACCGGCCACTTTGTATCTGGGAACGCTGTACGGGGCCCGGCCCGAGAGAAAAAACTCGGCACTGTTCAGGAGATTTCCACCTCTATTATTGACGTATTCCTCCAGGTTAAGGGTGCCCTGCAGTCCCATTCGTTCAAACTCGCGCAGGTAGGACTTCTGGTAGACTATAGCGTCGTCGCCAAAAACTTCTTTGCCGGTCTTGATGGCGTTTTTTGTGTTTTCAAACGGTACGTACTCCACGTAAAACGGGTTGACCGAGATCATTATTCCCTTCAGGCCGGCGTCTTTAAGCTCCAAAAGTTTATTGCGGGCCCTCTTTTTGTCCCTGCCCCAGTAGGAATTGGTCTCCACGAAGAGAGATGGTATTCCCAGATCATTTGCAACTCTAGTTGCCTTAAGCAATCTCTCGTACTGGAGAAACGGCTCGCCGCCGGTGAAGTGCAGGCCGTGGTTTAAACCGATTGAGTTCGGCCCTGTTGGACTGGGGACTACGTGATGGGAGAGTATTTCCAGCGTTCTTCTTAGTTCCTGGGCGGAGGTCAGGTCGTCCTCCCACTCCGGACTGCAGAAGTACATGCAGTGGGCGCAGCGTGCGGTACACCTGTAGCTCAACATAAAGCCAACTGACTTCGGTTCTGGTACAGGTATCTTCTTCATGGCAAGTAATTGTAACG
>JAGXLQ010000040.1 GCA_018334595.1 Candidatus Bipolaricaulota bacterium
GGAGGGATTTCACCTGTGGCTGAGATATTTAGCTACCATGGATCGTCTGAGACTGAGCCCTCTCGACTCACGTTGAGCAATAACCCGTCGATGGGTCCTGGTAACGGGATATCTCTCTGGCAGGAAGGTCTACGCCGAGGTTATCGCGTTGGCGCGATTGCGAGTAACGACGGCCCGGGCTTGCCGGGTGGATATGGGAACGGACTCGCGGCCGTAGTAGCAGAAGATTTGACCCGGGATTCACTTTATCAGGCGGTAAAGGAACGACGGACTTACGCTGTAACCGGAGACAGGATCCGGCTGAGGTATCACCTGAACGGATGGGGGATGGGGAGCGTCATTAACGGGGCGGACGAGATAAACGTTGAATATTCAGTTGAATGCCCTGATGCCCTCGACCGCGTAGAGCTTATTGTAAATGGCAAAAGAGTTAATTCGCACCCACACATTCCCTCCTTTGACTACGCCGATGCCAGTGAGTTCAAACTCCGTGTGGACTTCGGATGGGGACCGGCTTCTCAGTACGGACTGAACGTCGAGGACCAGGTGTGGAGGGGAGAAATGAGCGTTAAAGGTGGCGAACTGGCCGGCGCTAACGGATGCTTCACCATGGTCGGACAGGAACTGGAGTGGAACGAACGCAGGGTGAGGTGGGAGATAAAGACGAGGAGGTCGACAAACGAACTGAACTCGGAATTGAAGCAATCCGTCATTTTGACGGTACGGGGGGATCTCGACACCCGCCTGTCCTTTCGGGGCGAAGGCTACGAGTTTAAGCGGCGAGTTGGCGACCTGGTAAAGCGTTCAGAGATCATCGCTCTGGAGGAATTTGCCAGGCGGAAGATCGAAGAGGATACGGGGGTCTCCGGGGACGACGTGTTGAACTCTGACGTATTCTACTTTAATGCCCCCAAGATAAAGATTCACCGGATAAACGTAGAGGCAGAGAGGACCGCACGGGGGACCTTTCACTGTGGATCTCTTACGGGAGGGCGAAACTACGCTTACCTTAGGGTAGAAGAGAAGAACGGACAGATGGCCTGGTCCAGCCCTGTCTGGATCGACAGGTAATGATTAACCACGCAAGTTTATGGGAGGGATAGATTTTGGATAACGAACTCAAGATAACCCTGATCGGCGCAGGAAGCGCGATATTTGGCCCGACCAGCATAATGTCTATTCTGAAGTCCGAACCCCTCGAGGGATCGAATGTAACGCTGGTCGACGTTGACGGTGACAGGCTCGGTCTGGTCGCGTCTGCCGCGGAGATGCTTAACGAATTTCTCGAGGCGGGGGTAAATGTCAAATCTGAGACGGACAGACGAAAGGCCCTGCCGGGAACCGACTATCTTTTGATAACGGCTGAAGAGGGAAGGATAGATCGCTGGCAGGCGGACTTTCAGATCCTGAAAAACTTTGGAATAAAACATACGCTCGGGGAGAACAGGGGGCCGGCAGGGCTCTCGCATACGTTGAGAACCGTACCATTGGTCCTCGATATCTGCCGAGACGCCGCGGAACTCTCACCCGAGGCGACCGCGATCATCTTTACAAACCCCGAGGACAGAATTGCCTACGCGGTCAACAAATACACCGACCTCGAGGCATATGGGTACTGTGATGGTAATTGGGACTTCCGCGATCACTTCCTTGGTAAATTGCTGGGAATTCCCGGCGAGGGAATCCACCTGGAAGGCGCGGGAATAAATCACATGGTGTGGATTACTGAACTGCGCGATAAAAGTACCGGGGAGAACATCTATCCTCAGATGGTTGAGCGTGCGGAGGAGACGGGCTGGCAGCCGTTATCTCACCACCTCTATCGGACGTACGGGCTGTGGCCCCACGAAAACGATGGCCACGTCGGCGAGTACATTGGATACGCCCCCGAGTTTAACGACTGCAGCGGATACGACTTTGACGATCACCTTAAGCGCGAGGATGAATGGATTGGCAGGTTAAAAGCTCTTGTCACGGGTAACTATCCCGTGGAAGACCTTGCCGCAAAGCTCTCCGATTACGAGCGATTTACATTTGGCGACATGAGTTTCACCCGGATGATCGAAGGGGAGATTACCGAGGAGAACGTCTTCCTGTCAGGGGCAAACTTGATAAATAATGGAAAGGTGGGAAACCTCCCGGAGGACATGGTCGTGGAGGTACCTGCAACGGTGACGTACGGCGGTATACATGGATTTTCGATGGGTAACCTTCCAGAAGGTATAGCAAGTATCTGTTACCGGGAGGGAACGATTCAAAAGCTTTCCGCTGAGGCTGCCGCCGAGGGTTCAAGGGAGAAGGCACTGCGGGCGCTGGATCTTGACGACATCGTTCACAGTCCTAAAACAGCGAATGAACTCTTAGATGCGTTTATCACCGAGCATAGAAGCTACTTAAGAACGTTCTAGGCGGGTCAGGCTATTTTCCTGTCTCCTGAGGACGATATCATCTAATTGCCGTCAGGCGGTTTTTTGAGAAAAAGAAAACTCCGATTGCAAACAAGATGGCAGTAAGGATCAATAGCGAGACAAGGTTAAAGACAATGTCGTCAAAACCCCCTCCGAAGGTAAGGAGCGTCCTCAGCGCGTTCGCGGCGTGTGTCCAGGGGAGGATCTCGTAGATCTCGATGGTGGACCCAAATACCTTTCCAATCGGTAGTTTGGGGAGAGGAAAGAAAGCACCGACAAGAAAACTTAGAGGTACGGATACCAGGGTGCCCAGGTTGCTGGCGTGTTTTTCGTTTTCCGAAAAGGCGGCAATAAGGAGCCCAAGGGCGACCGAGGCAATTCCGCCGATAACGGCAACAAGGATTGCGAGTAACAGTGAAGTTATCCCACCCGACCAGCTAAAGCCTATGAGTATGGCGACTGCAAAGAGGATTAGCACCTGGACTACAGCCACGACACTCCACGTGATCAACGTGCCGAACATGAGGTCAAACGAAGCCATCTTAGACAGCTTTAGCCTCTCCAGCGTCCCCGCCTCAACCTCCTTTGACAACGCACCGGCCACTCCAATCGCGCTCATGAGCAGGGCAAAAAGAAAGATTCCCGGAGCCTGGTAATCAAATATAGAAAAACTTTGGCTTCCAGAAATGCTCTCCGTGTCGACTTCTACGAAGTTATTGCTTTCGACCTTACCTCCGTTAAAAAACGACCTTGCTCTCTCCCGGGCAGTCTCCGCTGTCCGGTCCTTAAAACTTCCCAGGACTCCGGTCAAAATTCCCTGGACCTGGCCGAACGCGACGTACCCGGGGTCCCCCCTTATAATCGTTTTTGCTTCTACGTCCTCCGTCCGGGGAATGGTCGTATCGGTGGATAAACCTCCGTTCGGGGAGAAGCTAGGGCCACTCTCTTCCGAAGCAGAGGGGGAAGTTCCGCTCTGGTTTATGACGATCTCACCAACAAGACTCGTAACCTCCGTCCTTATGGTACTCTTAATTATTTGAGACATACCCCGAGAAAAGTTTTCTGGGATGATTAACAGGGCCGAAATATCCCTATCCTGGAGGAGGCTATCGCCCTCTTCAGCGTCATCAAAGGTTTGAACGTCGAACAGGGGGACATCGCCGTCTTCAAATGTCAGCCCCTCAAGGGTGCTGACGAGGTCCACCCCAAAGTTCTCCTGTCGTGTCTCCGCGGCGGAGACCATAACCTCCGCACCACTGTCTCTGTTAATTACCCCGATCACGTAGGGGGAATTTTCCCCCTGGCCGCCGCTGAAGGCAAACCCGAAGACCAACATGAATATGGCGGGGAACGCCAGCAGAAGTCCAAGCCCTTTTTGGTCTCGAAATATCTCTTTTAATCCCTTTACTGCCACCTGGTAGAACTTCATGACCGTAGCCCCCTCCCGGTTAAGTGAATAAAGACGTCCTCAAGAGTGTTCGTCCTGCTGACCGAAACGTCGAGGACATCGAAGCCAGAGTCCTCCAGCGCCCGGGTGAACTTACCCATTTGCCCTATAGCATCGAGCGCTCTGACCAACAGTCTATCGCCGACCACACTACCTTCCAGAACATCCCCAGCCTCGCGTATCTTCTCAAGAGCTTCCTCGTTGGCCTTCTTGTCGCTCAATTCTATTGACAACGAATCCCCCTCGCCTACGCTTTTCTTGAGGTTCTCTGGCGTGTCTACGACCAGTAGCTTCCCGTGGTCGATAATCCCAACCCGGTCGCTCAACCTGTTCGCCTCCTCCATAAGGTGCGTAGTTAGGATTATGCTCGTGTTTGCGTCTGCCCTGAGCCGTCTGATAAATTCCCATAACGAAAGTCTGGACTGGGGGTCAAGTCCCGCGGAGGGCTCGTCAAGGACGACGATCCTCGGCTCGTGGACGAGGCTCATTCCCAGATTCAGCCTCCTCTTCATTCCCCCGGAGAGGTCCGACGCGAGGCTATCCCTCCTGTCGGTGAGCTGCAGGTCGTCAAGGAGTCGGTCGACCCGGTTCGCCAGGGTCCGCTCAGGTACCTCGTACATTCTCCCCATGAAATGAACGTTTTCGTAGGCAGTTAAGTCCTCCCATAAAACAATTTCCTGAGGGCAGATACCGATTCCTTCCTTGAACGATTTAGGTTCTTCCATGTTAAGGTTTACCTCGCCGCTCGTCGGCTTAAGCAAACCGACCATCATACGAATGGAAGTCGTCTTCCCGGCCCCGTTGGGGCCGAGGAAACCAAATATCTCGCCCTTATGTATCTTGAGACTTAAGTCCTCGACCGCAGTCAAGCCGTCAAACTTTTTCGTAAGTCCATTGGTTTCTATGACAAAATCTGTCTTACCCAAAGCAGGTTCACCTCGAGGTCGTGGTCGTCACTGGTTAGTGTTCTGATAACGGAGCAGTCCGGATAACGGAAATAATGTTACCACCTGTTTGAGCAAATACCAAGCCACGTGTCTCTGTCTCAACGGTTCGATACTCTAACAAGGCCGAGGTTGGAGAATTCTCGGTGATTAGTAGAGAATTGGGTTTTACGTTATACTGAATTGATGAACGTGAACTAAGATTCATAATTGTTTGTTTTTTACGGAGGAGGTTTTAGGTTTCATAAAACGAACCGAAACATACCTCGTTAGTGTGATTATCGTGTTTTTCCCTTTGTCTCTGTCGTTTTAAGCGGGTACGCCGGAAGGCTGAGCACGACAAACTTTCCACAAATATATCGTGGAGGGCGTACCTTATGTTCCTATGTACGATCATTGGTCAACCTGTGCTATGACCTCGCTGGAAATAACTACGGGTTATTGCGGCTTCGAAACCTCAATTATGACCTTAATGAACTTTGGCTGGCAGTGGGGGCTACCCTTGTCGAGAGCGATGGCTGTCCCATTTTGTTGCCGGGGGCAAAGCAGCCGATTGACGGAATAATAGATGATGCAAGGGCCCCGGGTTTTGGTGTAGAGGAGGTCAATAACCAATCGCGGGGGAATCGTGGATTATTCTCAAGAGATTTCTGGCAAGCTATAAACCGGTAATTATTCAATGGACGAACCATACAGTTGTTGCGGTGGGCTACGATGAGACCGGATAGAGCGACAGAGTACTTTTTCACAACCCCGCCCTCCCCTTCGTCTCTGCTGGAAGAAAGACATCAACTCGGGGCCAGGACCTCTCCTTCCAGCCGGGAAAAACATCGGCAATGAAAAAGGAAAAGTGGTATGGCGACAGGTACTGGGCCAATGCTAATTCCTATCCTCCAAAAAAGTACGAAATGATCGTACTGGACCCGTTGAAAGAAATTAAGGAGATCGAGTGGGGGAAAATCCTGGAGAGAAACGGGAAGAAATCTCTAGCTGAAGGTGAATGGGCAACTTATTCTCCATATGTATGGTACGGTGCGGGTGCGTTTACAGAGGCTGCAAGAGATTCCGAGACGTCCGGTTACTTCTGGCAGGAGGAGCAGGAGGTCTGGACTTACGCTCAACGGGAAGATATCGGGCGGGAGGATTACTCCCCGATTATCGCGGGGGTGTTTAATAGAATCGCTGCTCTGGAGGGACGGCTGGTGGCGCGCTTCTTGACGCCGCCAGGGAAGTCGAGCTGTAGCAACTCGTCATTGGCGTCATAGCCGTGGGGCCTCCCTGAAAGTACCTTATTCCGTATTTTTCCCTCCGAGTTAATGCATTATAGAGGCGAATGTTGTAAGTTATAACTATAATGTGTAATAATATTAGCCCGGAGGTGCCATGGACGAGGTAGCAATTATCGTGGGAGATCTTGTCTTCCCGGGAAAGTCGATCAACGAACGAGATATCAGGGACGAGCTTGAATCCGCGTTGCAGGGATTTAACGAAGAATACGAGGACCTAATGATAGCTCCCATGGAAATAGTCCGTCACGTATCGTTCGCGGGTGGCTTTACCGACGCTTCAGCCCCGTTTGAAGCCTTTATTGCCCTGGAGCGGAAGTTGTTCCCCGTTAGAGTAAAGGCCGGGATTGGGGTGGGCCGACTCAGTACCCCTGTTCGGGACTCGATAACGGTTATGGACGGTCGGGGGTTTCACCGGGCAAGAGCGGCCATCGAAGAGGCGCGTCGTGTGGAGTCCCACCTGACCGTAAATACACCGTACGACGATAGAGATGAGATGATAAATACCATTTTAAGCCTTTTGGGGGTTATTAAAGACGGTTGGACCCCCAGGCAATGGGAAGTTGCCGGTTACTATCAGTCGCACGAAGGAATCACTCAGACAGAGATCGCGGACGTCTTCGGCATAAGTCAACCCGCAGTGGCGAAGATCCTGAGCAGGGCAAAGGTCAAAAAAGTGGAAACTACCAACAGGGTAATAAGGAACCATCTCAGGAACATGTTAGATCACCGATAGCTCACGATGTCAACGATGCAAGACCTCAAATCTGAAATCCGAAACTGCGGGCGGTGTCCCCTTGCAGACAGCAGAAACAGGGCTGTACCGGGGGAGGGAGACCTGTCCGCACGATTATTTTTAGTTGGCCAGGCGCCCGGTGTGGACGAGGACGAAGAGGGGCGAGTCTTTGTCGGACGCTCGGGCAAGATCCTGGGAGAGTTGCTTGACGGCCCCGGCTTATCCAGGGAAGAGATATACTTGACCAACCTTATAAAGTGCTTTCTCCCGGGGTACCGGCGGCCAAAGAGAGGAGAAATAGATGCATGCAGCAAATACCTCGACCGTGAGATCGAGATAGTCGCTCCGGAGTTTTTGATTCCCCTGGGATACTATCCTGCGAGATACATTTTGCATAAATATGGCATCAACGTCCCCGAGGACAAGTCGGAAATATTTAACCGACTCTGGTACAGCCGTGGGCAGAAGATTTTCCCCCTCGGCCATCCCGCCATACTCGTTTACGATAAGGAGGCAAGGGACGAAATGGTCGAAAATTACGATAAACTTAGGGTCTTGTCCAGCAACTGTAAGTGGTACGAGGTATGTCCAATGCGTCGGTTTAACGAGCGGGGTGTGCTAGACGACCGATGGATCGAGACCTACTGTAAAGGGGACTGGGAAAGCTGCCAGAGGTATCAAATGGAAGAAAACGGTGACCCCCATCCTGACTACATCCTTCCAGACGGGTCGCTGAGCGAACGGCTGCGGGGCCACAGCTAACCTCACGGAGATTTAGCTCCCATAATATGGCAACCTGGAAATATTACTCTCCAAGAACTATTATTATTTAGGAAGAAGTATTGATATTTACCTTTAGGGAGAGTCGAAGTGTTCAACAAAATACGGATTATAGGATATGTTTCGCTTGCCGCGTTTGTCGGCTTAAATATCGCCGGCACGGCAGCCTACGCAGATGACGGCGCGGTTACGCTGGATAGCGAAATTCCGCGTATAGACCGTCATGAATACGACGAGGTGAAGACTGCGACGTTCGCCCTGGGATGTTTCTGGGGAGGCGATGCCCGTTTTGGGGCAGTCCCAGGTGTAATCAGGACCAGGGTTGGATACGCGGGAGGTACGACCGAGGACCCAACTTATTACAACCTCGGTGACCATACCGAGTCCATCCAGGTGGATTACTACCCCGAACAGGTCAACTTCGTTGATCTCGTCGATATATTCTGGGCCTATCACAATCCCACTTCTCGGAGTCACAGCACTCAGTACGCCAACGTGCTCTACTACCACGATACCGAACAAAAAAAGATAGCAGAAGAGAGTAAGAGAAGAATAGAGGGGGAACTGGACAAGAAAGTACATACCCAGGTCAAGGAGATGGGTAGATTTTACCCCGCGGAGGACTACCATCAAAAGTACCGCCTCCGGGGCAGCGGGGTGTTCTTTGACGAGCTCAACAGCATCTATAGTGACCCAGATAACTTCAGGGACTCAACTGCGGCAGCAAGGCTAAACGGATTTCTGGCCGGCAATGGTAGCGGCGATTACGTGAAGGAGGTTATAGACGAGCTTGGGTTATCAGATCAGGCCCGCGAAGAACTTTTGCAAAGGCTCAAGCTTAGTTAGTCCTGCACCAGGTCCGTGGTTAACCGAAAATCTTCTTTTTTATTTCCTCCCGTCCAGGTATCATATGTGAGCAATGAAAGAAGATTTTGTCTTTACCGGCGCGGACGGGATCAATCTCCACGGAACGAAGTACCACTCTGATTCCAAGCGTGGTGTAGTTCAAGTAATCCACGGAATGGCCGAACACAGGCGGAGATACGAGGATTTCGCAGGGTTCTTAACCGACAGAGGATACTCAGTCTACACGTACGATCAGCGCGGACATGGAGAGACTGCTTCCGCAAACGAATCGCACCTCGGCCACTTCTCACACAGGAGGGGCTGGGAGAAGGTCGTGGAGGATGCCCGCCGTCTAACCAAACTTATCCGGGGAGAGGAGAACGGCCTCCCCGTCTTCCTCTTCGCCCACAGCATGGGATCGTTCATCGGTCGGGATTACATAACCCGCTACGGGGACGGACTAGGAGGAGCTATTTTGTCCGGCACGAGTATGCTTGACCCGTTCCTGTTAAAGATAATCACGCCTATAGCGAAGCTGGAGAAGCTCTTCCGGGGTAAGCTTAGCCAGAGCAAAGTCATGGAGAAAATTATCTTCTCGTCAAACAACAGAAACGTCGATGAGCCCGATACGAAGTTTGACTGGTTGAGCCGAGACGAAGCTATCGTCGAGGCATACATCGAGGATGAATTGAGCGGCTTCGGCTGCACGACGGGGTTTTACGATGACTTCATCTACGGGATGAAGCGGGTAAGCGACGAGAAGCGCTACGGGAGAATCCCCGGGGACCTCCCCCTGCTGTTTATCTCCGGAGAGGAGGATCCCGTTGGTGGGCCGATAGTTGAAGACCTTGCCCAGAAATATCGAGGGGCGGGGCTAAGAAACCTCACCTGCAGAGTCTACCCGGATGCGCGCCACGAACTCATAAACGAGCTCAACAGGGGAGAGGTATTAGAGGATCTCATCTCATGGTTGGACGAAAACGGTTAGTTTAGGCGGACCCTTTATCCCGCCCTTACCGCA
>JAGXLQ010000205.1 GCA_018334595.1 Candidatus Bipolaricaulota bacterium
GAGAAGAAAAGGTATATACACCCACCGCACATCGTTCCGCGTCGAGCAGAACCTCTAGGAGGTTCTCCGTGGTTATCTCTTCCGGCAGGTACGCGTCCATGCAGGAAGCCCTGCCGGCGAACTCGGTAATGTCATCTGGCAGAGTGCCTCCCAGCTCGTAGATCCTCGGGGTAAGTGCCTCAAAGTGGTTCCGGTCTTCAAGCCTGGCGTCTTCGACTATCTCCTTGATTGATTCCCCCTCCAGACCCGTTGCGTGAGTGCGCAGGTTCGTGTAATAGTAGTAAGTGGTGAACTCAGCGGCGGCTGCGTCAATTAGCTTCTTTACCAGCACGTCGACGTCTATCCCCGCCTGTTCAATTAACTCAACGTTCCTCTTAGCCATGTTTACACCTCCTGTGGATTTGATTTTACATCTTAGTATGTAATATTATATCGAAATTATTATTAATTGCAACCTATTATGATATTGGAAAATCGACCGACCCCTCTTTTTGACAACTACAATCAGTAGATGTTAACATTGGAGCAGTCAGGGAAACCGACTACCCTATCTATGTCGCAGGCGATGCGTCTTTGATCCGATAAAACCTTCTACAACCGGTCGAAATATTATCACTGGACGGCCAGACGCCGTCCTTCGTAGCCGCCGACAAGCGTGGGTCGGAAAAATTTTAATCAGGGAGGTTAAAATGAACACTTCGAGATGCACATTAGGTCTTGTCCTTTTTCTCGTGATTTTGGTCGTGGCCCTACCGGCCTTGTCCGCCCCTCTCCCCCCGGAGGTAGAGAAATCGCTGCATGACGTCGAGGAGATAATCATCAACAGCGAGGGGGATACATCCAAAGTCTGGGGCCTTAATGACAACCCTCAGGGCACGAACATAGTGTACATAGACGCGAGGTCGGTCAAGAGTGATTTCTCTTCTTCCCAGTGGAGGATTCTTACCGACTGGATTCAAAACGGGGGAACGCTCTGGCTTGATACGTCGAGCAATTCCGCTTTCTTGAAAGAGTTCGGTCTCTATCCGGGCGAGACGGTAAAGGGGACGTCTGCGCGCGCCGGGTTCCATCCCACCCTTACGGACGTTGAAGAGGTAAACCTTTACGAGGGAGCGACACTGCAGGACTACGACGTTCCACTTCTGGAAAAGGAAGGAAAGGTCACGGCCGCCATAAACTTCTACGGAAATGGAATGGTGATGGCAGTACCTGTGATTGTCACCGACAAACACGACGGCAACAGGTTTAAGGCAAACCTCTACGAATTTGGCGCCGGCTATCAGGTCCCGCCCTCGGTGACCCCGGACCCAGAACCGGCAAGCACCACCGAAAAGGTCACCCTGCGTTCCGGTGAGATGATGACCGGCACGCTAGTAACCCATAGCTTCCAGTTCCGAACGCCCTACGGGCAATTTACCTTCAACGATAGCGACATCGCACTTATCTCCCTGGAACAAGAGCGTGACCTGTTAGAACTCACGCGTGGTGACCGGCTAATCGGAACGCTACTTACAAACAGAATCGAGTTGAGGCTTCCGTCCGGGAAAGTAAAAACGCTTAGGACCGAGGATATTCGCAGGTTGGTCCGCACCAGGTAGTCCAGGTTTCCACGGTTTGACAAGACCTGGCTAGGGTACTATTATGTTATGAAAAGGTTTTCATAACTGGTGAGTAACCGTGGAACCGACAATACTCGACGTAGCAGAAAAAGCAGGAGTGTCTCCCTCGACGGTCTCACGGGTGATCAATGAGACGGCCCCCGTGGCTGAGGCCACGAAGAAGAAAGTCACCGACGCTATAGAATCTCTCGGTTACAGGACGAACAAGTTCGCCCACGCGTTGAGGAAACAATCCTCAAACGTGTTCGGCATAATCGTTCCTGACATATCCAACCCCTTTTTCTCAACCCTTATCCGCGGTGCGGAGGACAGGTTCCACGAAGGCGGCCTCTCTACGATGATTTGCGATACCAAGGGTGAGCCGAAGAAGGAGATCAGAAACATCGAGATGCTGGTCAAAGAACGGGTGGACGGGGTGGTGGCAACTAGCGCGGAGAGCGCAGGTAACGGAATAAACCGGCTGTTTGAAGAAGAGATACCGGTCGTCGCCGTCGACAGAAGCCCCACGAGCAACGAGATCACTACTGTCCTGGCTGACAACGAGGGCTCGGGGAAGAAGGCAACGGGGCACCTGCTGGAAAAGGGTTGCAGGAGGATAGGATTTGTCCGTGGCCCCTCAGGCGTTTCCACCGCGCACGAAAGGTTCACCGGTTACGTAAACGCCCTCGAGGAGAGAGAACTGCATGCAGACGACGACCTTATCACCCAAGGAGACTTCACCTTCTCCAGCGGTAAGAGGGCGCTTGAACGGCTCCGGGAGAAGAACCGAAACTCTGGCCCCCCGGACGGATTGGTCGTGGCCAACGACCTTATGGCGGTCGGGGTCATAAGGAAGGCGGAGGAGCTGAACGTGAAAGTGCCCGGGGATCTTGCCGTCGTTGGATTCGACGATATTCTCCTCTCCAAGTTGATCAACCCAACGTTGACCACGGTGTCGGCACCCACGTACAGGATGGGGGCAACTGCCGCTGGGCTACTACTCAACGAGGTGGAGTCGAATCGAATGGGGAGAGCGGATAGGGGCAAGAGGGTAGTCTTCGCCACGGAACTCGTGGAGAGAGAATCGTCACAGCTCGGAGGTGGTTAGAGATGGGAGCTAAGATCGCCGTATTTGGAAGCGTGAATATGGACCTCGTCGCCCGGGTGGAGAGGTTTCCCCGCCCCGGTGAGACGATCAGGGGGCTAAGCTTTGCCCGGATTCCAGGAGGAAAAGGGGCAAACCAGGCGGTCGCCGCGGCAAAACTGGGCGGGGAGGTTAGTTTTTACGGGTTGGTCGGGGACGACGGGATTGCCACGGACCTATCCCACAACCTACGT
>JAGXLQ010000041.1 GCA_018334595.1 Candidatus Bipolaricaulota bacterium
GATTTCACTATCACGTGGGAATTAGTACCGGGAAGAGGGGCAAGGGAGGTCAACCAGGAAGAAATCTTTGAGCATGCTGAAGAAGCATCGAAGCATGATTTGGTTGATGCCATATCCCTGACCGACAACCCTAGTGGTAACCCGGCGATATCAGCTGAATACCTGGGAATGAAGTTGAAAGAAATGGGGCTCGAGCCGTTGGTCCACTTCACAGCCAAGGATAAGAGTCGGAACGAGATGGAGAGCTTTTTCTACTCTCTTGAAAGGGAGAACGTGCAAAACCTACTGTTGATGACGGGAGATTTTCCCTCGGAGGGGTACGACGGGCAGTCTAAGCCGGTCTTCGACATCGATTCCACTCATATGATTGAGATGGTTCAGGATATGAACGAAGGCCTTAAGTACAAGGATTCCTTTGGAAGGTCGCAAGAAATCAAGGAGACACATTTCTTTCCTGGGGCGGTAGTATCACCCTTTAAGCAGACTGAGGCGGAGGTCTTGACTCAGTACTACAAACTGGAGAAGAAGGCGGAGGCTGGAGCTGAGTTTGTCATAACCCAGCTGGGGTTCGATGCGAGGAAATTCCACGAACTAAAGCAATATGTGGACGATGCGGGAATTGACGTGCCTCTAATTGGCAACGTCTACGTTCTCTCCTACGGTGCCGGCCGGGCGATGAACAGAGGCGATATACCCGGTTGTGTAGTTACCGACGATCTGGTAGACCAGCTCTCCGAGGACAAAGACGCCGACGATGGCGGAAAAGAGGCCTACCTTACCCGGGCCGCCAAGATGTACGCCTTCCTCAAAGGGATGGGCTATGACGGGGTACATATAGGTGGTCATGGCATGAGTTATGAGGACGTGGAGTTCGTGGTCGACAAGGGCGAGGAACTGCTTTCGGACTGGGGAGAGCTAGTCTCTGATTTCGACTACCCTATGGAGGGTGGTTTCTACGTATACGAAAGGGATGCGAGCACCGGGTTGAATTCTCCCACGCGAGCGGGACTATCGCCACGGCCGAGAAAAGGGTTTGTTAACATGACCTTCAGGTTGATGCACAATCAGCTGTTCGAGCCCGACGGGCTTCTGTTCAAGCCGATGCAGTTGTTTTTGCGCGCGATCGACGGGACGTTTCTGGAGGAGAAGTTCCAGTCCTTGGAACGAATAACCAAGACTATTACAAATGACTGCCAGGAATGCGGTGATTGTGCCTTGACCGAGTTGGCCTATATTTGTCCCATGTCCCAGTGTCCAAAAAACCAGAGGAACGGACCATGCGGTGGCAGCAGGGATGGGATGTGCGAGGTCTATCCTGACAAGCAGTGTATCTACGTTAGATCCTACAATCGACTAAAGGAATATGGTGACCAGGAACAACTCAAGGATTGGATACCCGCTCACGATTGGGAGTTAAACCATACCTCTTCGTGGTTGAACTACTGGCTGGGTAGGGATCACGCGTCCCAAAAGGTAGGAATTGAGCCGTACGACCCCGACGAGAATTAACGGAAGTTGAATAAATCTCCGCGGGTTTAACCTCCCCCGAGACTGCAGAGATCGTCGTATCCTTCCAAACAAGAGGTCGATGGCGGGAACGATTTTTCCGGTCCCGCCATCGATGTTAACATCGGCAATTATTTGATTTGTCGTCAGCCTGGTTTGATAATGTAAACCGTCCCAAAAGTATATTGAGAGGAGAGATAACTTGGACGAAAAAGATATTCGGATGATAGACGTGGGAAGCAAGAACGACACGGACAGAGAGGCCGTAGCTGGTGGGAGGATTGACATAGAGGCCGAGGCGCTGGAAAAGGTTATGGCCGGAGAGTTGACCAAAGGAAACGTAATCGCTGCCGCCAAGACTGCAGGCATAATGGCGGCAAAGAGGACGTCCAGCCTATTACCACTTTGCCACCCCCTGCCCATTAATAACGTAGACGTAGATGTAGAACCGTATGAATCCGGCCTCTACGTGGAAGTTACGGTCAATTACCGCGGGAAGACCGGGGTGGAAATGGAAGCCTTAACCGGTTGTTCTGTTGCCCTGCTTACGATCTACGACATGGTGAAAAACGAAGACAAGAGGATGGTAATTGGTGAGGTCAAATTGTTAAGGAAGACCGGAGGTAAGAGCGGTGACTGGAAGAGATAGACAGAAACGTAAATTGATTTCGATAAACGTTAGCGAGGAGACGGGTACTAGAAAGAGGCCGGTTGACTCCGCAGTCATGGTTACGGATCACGGAATCGAAGGGGATGTTCACGCGGGGTCTCCCATAAAACAGGTGAGCCTGCTCGACGAAACGGAAATCACCGCGATGGAGGAGAGGAGCGGAGTTGACCTCTCTCCCGGTGACTTCGCCGAAAATTTGACCACACAGGGAGTTGATCACGATGGAATCGGCCTCGGTGACAAGTTTTTCATTGGTGATGAAGTGGAGCTGGAAGTCTCTCAGATAGGTAAGTCCTGTCACGACGACTGCATAGTGAAAGCCAAGACTGGAGAATGTATTATGCCGCAGAAGGGATTATTCTTGAGGGTGCTCAGCGGGGGGAGCATATCTCCAGGAGACGAGATCGCTTTCGCACCTGAGGAAGAGTAACCATGGAACACTCCCACGAGGAGCTGAGAAAAGAAGGACTGAAGAGCCGGGTCTTGACCGTGAGCACGAGCAGAGATGACAAGACCGACAAAAGTGGCAAAATAATCACCAATCTACTCAAGGAGAGCGGACATTCGGTAGATAGCTACGAAGTCGTCCCGGACGATCCGGCACAAATTGCCGAGGAGATAGAGAGAAGTGCGGGATCCGACGGCAGAGTGCTGATAATTACCGGGGGGACTGGGTTGTCCCGGTGGGATCAAACCGTAGACGTCCTGATGGACGTGGAGGATAAGGAGTTGCCGGGGTTTGGCGAGCTCTTCCGGTCGATGAGCTACGACGAGATAGGACCCAGGGCGGGGCTGTCCCGTGCTCGGGCTGCGGCCGTGGGGGATACTCTGGTGTTTGCCCTTCCAGGATCGCCGGGTGCAGTTAAGCTGGGCATGGAGAAATTGATCTTGCCGGTCATTGGTCATGCCATATACGAAATGGACAAAGAAGGAGGGGCTGATGGAGGATAGTTACGGTAGAGAAATAAATTACATGAGGCTCTCGATTACCGACAGGTGCAATTTTCGTTGCCAATACTGCATGCCGGAGGAGGGGGTGCGCAAGATTCCCCATGAAGAAATAATATCCTTCGAAAATATCGTGAAACTGGTCAGGGCGGGTAGCAACTTGGGGATAGAAAAGATAAGGCTGACCGGTGGAGAGCCGTTAACCAGAACGGGGGTACCCAGCCTGGTTAGGATGATCCACGACGTAGACGGGATAGATGAGATATCGATGACCACGAACGGAGCCAGGTTGAGCGACCTTGCCCCCGATCTGGCCCGGTCCGGGTTGGACAGGGTAAACGTGAGTCTTGACGCGGTTGACCCCGGCGTGTTTTCGAAGATCACCAGGCTTGGGAATATCGAGGACGTGGTCGAGGGGATCAGGGAGGCAAAACGTGCTGGCTTGAGTCCGGTCAAGCTTAACGCCGTCATCGTCAGAGGGCTGAACGAATCAGAAATCCTCCCCTTGATTGACTTCGCCGTAGATAACCGACTGACCCTGCGGTTTATCGAGTTGATGCCCATGGGAGAGGCAGCCGGGGACTCCCTGGAAGGAGTGCCGATAGATGGGGTAATGGAGACGGTGAAACGGCAATGGACCCTTTCACCGTTTGATGGGCCGAAAGGTAATGGACCCGCTACTTATTATCGGGTCAAGGACGGCGAGAGGGAGGGAACGATAGGGTTTATCTTCCCCATGAGTAAAAGGTTTTGCCGGGGCTGTAATCGGATTAGAATGACTTCCCGGGGAACGATAAGGCCCTGTTTGGCGAGGGACAAGGAGTACCCCCTTGATATTTCAGACGAGACGTCCGTCTCCGAAATCGAAGGGCGGCTGGCGGAGATCATCAGAAAGAAACCGTATGAACACGAGTGGGAAGAGAACCGAAGTACCAGCGGAGAGATGTCGGAAATCGGTGGTTAAACTATGGTTATGAAGGACGGTTTCAAGAGCCTAGCCCGGCCCTCAGAGGCACGTAAGTTGCTTCTTGAAAGATGCGATCCGCTAGAGAGGCACCATAAAGTTACTCTCGACGAGGCAGATGGGCGCGTTGCTGCTGAGGACGTGACCGCCTCTCAGCCTTCACCCGCTTTCAGGAGAGCGGCGATGGATGGTTATGCCGTCAACGCATCTGATACGTTTGGCGGGAGTACGAACTCTCCCATCCGTCTTTCGCTGGTCGACGACTTTGAACCGGGGGGAAGGAAGGCTTCCCCCATCCACACCGGTGCGGCTTTACCCGAAGGCGCGGACGCCGTCCTGATGTTCGAGGACGCCGAGGAAGTCGGCCGCTACGTCGACGTCTTCTCCCCTGTGGCCCCGGGAGAGAACGTCAGTCCCATTGGGGAAGACGTGGAAGAGGGCGAGACGCTTATCCACAGAGGAGAACGGTTAACTCCCTCTCAGCTTGGACTGTTGCGTTCTCTGGTGATTGAGGAGGTCCCCGTAGTTGACCGTCCGCGAATAGGGATAGTACCGACCGGGGAAGAGCTCGTCGAGCCGGGCCGGCAGCCACAACGAGGGGAGACGGTGCAGTCAAATGGGATAATGATCGAAAAGTACGTAGAGAGGTGGGGAGGTAATCCTCAGGTCAGGCCCGTCTTGAGCGACAGGCCGGAACGAATAGAGTCCGGGCTTGACTGGGGGATGAAGTTTGACGCTGTATCGTTTACGGGTGGGAGCTCCGTAGGGAGAAGGGATAGGCTCGTCGAAGTGTTGAGAAGGAGAGGGGAGGTCCTCGTACACGGCGTGGCAATTCAACCCGGAAAACCCGTAGCTCTAGCAATTGTGGAGGGGGTGCCGGTAATAGCGTTGCCCGGCTATCCCGTGGCAACCCTTGTCGATGCCTACTTCTTCCTCCGTCCGCTGATCGACAAGCTTCTGGGGTCTGACGAATACGAATTGAGGGGCCGGGTGACGTTGGGCAGGAAAATTGCCTCTTCGCTCGGGAGGCTGAGCGTCGTCCGCGTTGCCGTGAAGGAAGGAAAAGCTTATCCGCTAAGGGTCTCCGGGTCTGGAGTGCTGTCCAGCGTCACCAGAAGTGATGGTTTCGTCCTCGTTCCCGAGGACTCCGAAGGGATAGCTGAGGGCGTGGAAGTGGATTTGTACTACTGGAGGTAGATCTATGCGAAAGGAATTTAGGGACCTTATTAGCCCGGAAGAATTTCAGAGGTTGATAGACGGGATGGACCTGGAAAGACACGTAAAGACCGTCGAGATTACCCGTGCCAGGGGTATGACCAGTGCCAACAACGTCTTTTCCAGGACCGATGTCCCCCCCTATAATAGGTCGCTGATGGACGGTTATGCCGTTATAGCCTCTGATACCTACGGTGCGGACGAGGAGAACCCCATCCGGTTAGACGTAGTCGGGAGCGTGGAGATAGGTAGCCCCTCTTCAGTAGAGGTCCGTCCCAAGGAGACTGTGGAAATAGCTACCGGTACGGAGATGCCGCGTGGGGCGAATGCAGTCGTTATGGTCGAGGACACTGATAGGAATGGCGATAGGCTGGAAATCAGGAGGTCCGTAGTACCGACCGAGAACGTTCTTCATTCGGGGAGCGATATTGCTAGTGGTGACCTAATAATTAGACGAAACCAGAAGTTAACGCCCATGGAACTGGCAAAACTTGCTGCATGTGGCAAGGATACGGTGGAGGTATACGACAAACTCAGGGTTGGCGTAGTCTCCACCGGGCCGGAGCTTGTGCCTCCGGGAGAGGAACTCGGGCCGTCGCAGATATTTGATATAAACGCGTCGCTTCTTGCGACAGGCATCGAAGAGGCGGGAGGGAGTCCCGAATTCTTAGGAACAGTTAACGACGACAGGGACCAGCTAATGAATATTTTCTCCCGGGGGAGCGAGGACTGTGATCTCCTCGTGACTTCGGGAAGTACGAGTGCGGGGCCCCACGACGTGGTCTACAGTATCCTCGAAGAAACAGGCGAGGTACTGGCCCACGGTGTAAAGATAAAGCCGGGAAAGCCGACGGTGCTTGGTTTGTTCAACGGGACACCTGTATTTGGCCTCCCCGGCAATCCGTCATCGGCCTATGTAATCTTTATGAATTTCGTCGCCCCCTTTATCGGGAAGGCGGCCGGGCTAACGGAAGGAGAAAGTTCAGGCTTGACTGCTAGGATTACGGAGAGGACTCGTTCAGAAGGAGGTCGTCTAGAACAGAAGTTCGTGGGCCTGGTTCGCCGTGAAGGCGAGTCCAGGGCGTATCCGATCAATAAAGCGAGCGGGGCTATTACCCTTCTTTCTCAGGCCGATGGTTACGTCGAGATACCTGAGGGGGTTAACTTTCTCGAGCGTGGTGAGGAGGTAAACGTAAACCTATTATCCCGGGACCCCGCCTTACCCAAGCTGTTGATAATCGGAAGCAATTGTAAGGGCGTCCACCGACTTCTGGATCTCCTTGACTTCGACGTTAGATACCTGAGCCGAGGCTCCACGGGAGGGGTCCGTGCGATAGAGGGGAACGTTGCTGACCTGGCCGGCGTTCATATCTGGAGCCCTCAGGGTTATAACGTCCCGTTCCTAGAAGATAGGGGACTGCAAGGTGTTTCTCTGCTGAGGGGCTACCTTAGGGAACAGGGACTTATCCTCCCCGCCGGCAACCCCAAATCGATCGAGTCCGTCGTGGACCTGATAGAGAAGGACGTGAAAATCGTCAACCGCACTGGTGGGTCCGGGACGAGAATACTGTTTGACCACCTGTTGGAAGAGGGGGCAGAAGACCTCGGGGTGGGGTTTTCCGTTGCTGCCAGGGAGATAGATGGTTATGAAGTGGAACTCAGCACTCATAGTTCTGTTGCCACCGCCATCAGCGGCGGAAAAGCCGGCGCCGGTATGGGAATTAGGACTGTTGCGGAAGAAATGGGGTTAGACTTTGTCAAACTACAAGACGAGCAGTTCGATATTCTGGCCCGAAGGGACGTACTCGGCGACCCTCACGGAAACGCTTTTCAGGAGGCCCTACGGAGTCCAGAGTTCAAGCGAGAGCTCGATAGCTTGCCGGGGTTGTCGTCCGGGGAGGGGATGGGCGAAATAGTCTTTTCGGCCTGATTTCAAGTGAACCTATCTATAGCCATCCTTTGTGGAGGAAGCTCGACCAGATTTGACGGGGATAAGACGGTTACTTCGTTTCAGGACAAACCCCTATTCCGGGTAATTTGGGACAGGCTGCAGTCAAAGTCGGAAGATATCTTCCTTCAGGTAAGGTCAAAGGACAAGTACCCCGTTGAGAGCAGGGAGGATCTGCTGGACGTCGAGGGCCCCCTTGCGGGAATCTATTCGGCATTAGTTAACTCCAGGAGGGAGTGGGTCTTTGTATCTGCCTGTGACCTCCCGTTGATAGATCCCCGGCTGGTAGATGAGCTCGACAAGGAAGCCGGTAACGGGACCCGCGTCGTCATTCCTCGGTGGAAATCGGGGCACCGTGAACCGTTAGCCGCGCTTTACCATTCGTCACTAGTTCCAGGAATGAAGGATGCCTTAGATGCCGACGTCCATAAGATAACTGAGTTTCTCGATGGCACCAGCGGGGTAAGGGAGATATCGATCGAGGGCCTTATCGAACGAGAGAAGATAACAGAGAGATGTTTTTATAATGTAAATACAAGGCGGGACCTTGAGAGGTTGAAAATCTCGTAGACCGATGGTGTAGTGGGCCGACCTAGAGGCCGACCCACTGTTTTATTCTCTGATGTACTAGTCCACCTTTTCCAAGTTCACCGCTGAGACCTTTAACTCCGGTATCTTTGCAATGGGATCCAGGACGCTGTTAGTTAACCTGTTTGCCGCTGCTTCAGCAAAGTGGAAGGGAATGAATACGGTTTCTGACGGTACTCTGTCGCTGATTCTCGCCTTTATTTCTATCCGTCCTCGCCTGGAACTTACTTCGACCAGGTCACCGGTCTCAACCTCCAGGGCCTCGGCGTCAGCCGGGTTGATTTCCATATATGCCTCGGGGACCAGATCGTCCAGCCCTTTAGACCGCCCCGTCATGGACCTTGTGTGGAAGTGGTAGTACATTCTGCCCGTCGTAAGGGTGAATGGATAATCTCCGTCCGGCAACTCTGCCGGTTCTCGATAGTGGAGGGCGTGGAATTTGCCCAGACCTCTGGAAAATTCTCCTTTATGCAGGTACTTCGTTCCCGTGCAATCTCCGGTGATACACGGCCACTGAAGCCCTTCCTTGTTATCGATTCTATCGGTGGTAATCCCCGTGTATATTGGGGTCACGTCCGCAATTTCATCCGTTACTTCGTCAGCTGAACCGTATTCCATGGGGTAACCCATCCTGGTACTTATCTGAGAGATAATCTGCCAGTCGGGCTTAGAGTTTCCTTTGGGTTCGAGGGCGCGGTCAAAGCGTTGAACCCGCCGTTCAGTATTGGTGAATGTACCAGAGGTCTCGAGGAAGCTGGCTGCGGGAAGGACTACGTCGGCATATTCGGCGGTTTCCGTCATGAAGATGTCCTGAACGACGAGGAAATCGAGGTTTTCCAGTCCCTTCTCGACGTGTCCGAGGTCGGGGTCGCTAACCATCGGGTTCTCTCCCATTATGTACATCCCCTTCACGTCCCCCTTTTCCGCCTCCCTAATCATTTCAACTACGGTTAAACCGGGTTCGGGGTCAAGGTCCACGCCCCAGAGGTCCTCGAACTTCTTCTGATTTTCTTCGACGTTGACGTTCTGATAACCGGAGTAAACGTTTGGTAGAGCGCCCAGGTCACAGGCCCCCTGGACGTTGTTCTGGCCACGTAGCGGATTCACGCCGGTCGACTCCTTGCCGACGTTGCCCGTTACCATGGCTAAATTTGCAATTGCCAGAACGTTATCGGTTCCGTGGCTGTGCTGGGTTATGCCCATGGCAAACAGGATTGTTGCCCGATCGGCGTTTGCGTATAGTCGGGCCGCTTCTCGTAGTTCATCCTGATTAATTCCGGTCAACTCTTCGACTCTGTCGGGAGTAAATTCCTGGGCAGCTTCCCTCATCTCCTCGAAATTTTCCGTTCTTTTTTCGACGAACTCCTCATCCCATAATCCTTCCTCAATAATTACGTTGATCATTCCCATGATCCAGGCGACGTCGCTACCGGAGTTCTGCCTGAGGTAAAGCTTCGCGTCCTCCTTTGCAATATCTATCTCTCGGGGGTCGACGACGATCACATCAGCCCCGTTTTGTACGGCCTTCTTCACCTCTAGGCCAATTATGGGGTGGGATTCTGTCGTGTTTGAGCCGGTAATCAGGACCGTATCGGCGTCCTTGATTTCTCCACCTC
>JAGXLQ010000206.1 GCA_018334595.1 Candidatus Bipolaricaulota bacterium
GTGTGCTCTTCCGATCTGGAGGAAAGGATGACCAACAAGTACGGTAGGTCAAAGAAGATATTGAAGAAGAAGGACGACAACCTCACAGGACGGGACATAAGGGAGGGACTTACCGCGATCATAAACGTCCGCCTTCCAGAACCTGAATTTGAAGGGCAGACGAAGACAAAGCTGGGCAATCCGGAGATTCGGGAAGTGGTCCGTAACGTGACGTCAGAGGGGCTTGAAGAGTATTACAACAACAACCCCAAAGTAGCAAGAAGCGTAATCGAGAAATCGATTGAGGCAGCCAGGGCGAGAAACGCGGCCAAGAAGGCGAGGAAATTGGCGAGGAAGAACGCTTTGATATCCACGTCACTGCCCGGCAAGCTAGCTGACTGTACCCAGCGGAAGGCTGACGGCACCGAGTTGTACATCGTCGAGGGAGATTCAGCAGGAGGTTCAGCAAAAAGCGCAAGGGACAGGGGCTTTCAGGCCATCCTCCCCCTAAGGGGAAAGATCCTGAACGTGGAAAAATCCCGAATGAGCAAACAGCTGGAGAACAATGAGCTCAAATCGATAATTACCGCTATGGGCACGGGAGTTCAGGACCACTTCTCGATTGAGAAGATGAGGTACGAGAAGATAATCATCATGACTGACGCCGACATAGACGGGGCTCATATCAGGGCACTATTGCTGACCTTCTTCTACAGAAACTTCCAACCGTTGATCGACGCAGGCCATGTCTTCATCGCCCAGCCTCCGCTTTACAAGGTCCAGTCCGGAAAGAGCAAGCAGTATTTCTACACCGACGAAGCCCTGACCGAGTACAGGGACCAGAGGAAGACGAAGATATCAGTCCAGAGGTTCAAGGGGCTCGGTGAAATGAACCCCACGCAACTATGGGACACGACGATGAATCCGGAGAACCGGATACTGAAGAAGGTTAGCGTAAAGGACGCGCTCCAGGCGGACGACCTGTTCAGCACACTCATGGGAAGCGACGTCCAGGCAAGAAAGAACTTCATCAAAGAAAACTCCAACCAAATTACCAACCTGGATATTTAGTTTCAGATGGCAATAGACGGTCTAACGCTAACCCACATTAAGAGGGAACTCCAGGAGAGGCTTACGGGTGGTTGGATAAGGAAGATATACCAACCTCGAGCGGAACTAATCACGATTAACGTATGGAACGGCGACAACTACTGTTTACTACTCTCCTGTGACGACGATTTTCGCGTCCAACTGACGGACGTGGAGTTCAAGCACCCGCAAAACCCGCCCCCGTTTTCCATGCTTCTCCGCAAGCACCTTTCCGGCGGCAAGCTTTCACGGGTAACGCAGGTCGGAGTCGACCGCGTTATGAAGTTTGTCGTAACCCACAGGGAAGAGTCTTCTGGAAAAAATGACGAGTACGTGGAGGTCGAACTGGTCGTAGAGCTGTTCGGTAGATACAGCAACGTTATCTTGGTTCAGGAAGGCAAGATCCTCGGAGTTCTCCAAGAGAACACCAGAAGGGATCCACCTTTGAAGACCGGATCAAGGTACGAATTTCCTGCGGACAGTGAGAAGGATGATCCATTCCAGCTACGCAGGGAAAAGTTCGCCGGATACTTTGAATCGGGGGGTAAAGTCTGGAGGGAGCTAATGGCTAACGTGGACGGCATCGGACCGACTCTGGCAAAAGAGGTCCCCGGCCGGGCCGACGTTTCCCCTGACCTCAAAGACCCCAGCAAAATAGAAGTGGGCCGCCTGTGGGATGCGGCCAGGGACCTCTTTTGCGAAATCAAGGGTAAAAGTGTTAACCCTCTGGTATATCAAAAAGATGGAAATACGGTTGAATTTGCTCCCGTCCATCTCGTACAGTACGGGGATAAGAACGAGATAGAATTTAATTCTTGGAAGGACGCCCTCGACTACTACTATCGGGAAAAAGAACTAAGTTACTCCACTGATCGATTGGACGAAAACCTGAGGGAAATACTGGAGGACGAGCTGGCGAGGGTCAGCGGCGCAATAAAGAACGTGGACGAACAGCTAGAGCAGGCGGAAAACAAGGAAAGGTACAAGGAGCTCGGTGATTTAATCCTTGCCAATCTCGAGGGGATCGAAAAGAGGAAGAAGGAGGCGGAGGTCGAGGACCTCTACAACGAAGGCGAGAAGGTGAGAATAGAGCTTGATCCCTCCCTCTCGCCCGAGGATAATGCCCAAGAGTACTACAAAAAATATAAGAAGCTCAAGCGCGGCGAGAAGAAGTTAAGGCGCAGAAAGAAGGGCCTCCAGGCGGAACAGAGGTTTCTCTCCGGGGAGCTTGAAGACCTGAACGAGGCCGAAACGGAGGGTGAGATAGTCTCGATAGAGAGGAAGTTGATCGAAAAAGGCTACGTAGAAGAGGAGACCGAGGACGAGGCCGAAGACCGGAGCAAGCCCAGAGAATACTGGTTCAAGGGTTACAAGGTTATGGTGGGCAGAAACGCCCGACAGAACGACGAACTGGTCAGGAAAGCGAACAGGGACGACCTATGGTTTCATATTCGCAACTACGCCGGCGCTCACGTGATAATAGTAGCAGACGGGCGGCCTGATTCCGTACCTGAGGACGTAATCGTCAAGGCGGCCCAACTTGCAGCCTACAACTCCAAGGCGAAGAACTCGACGAAGGCGATGGTAAGTTATACACAGGCAAAGTACGTAAACAAGCCCAAAGGGGCCAAGCCCGGCCTGGTGAGGATAACAAATGAGAAGACGATTGCCGTAAACCCTCAAGAGGTGATATCATAGCTTCCACGATCATTCATCTGATAATTTTGTTGTTCGCGCTCCTGATTGCCGCAATAGTTCACGAGTACTCCCACGGTTACGTGTCGTGGAAACTCGGTGATCCCACGGCAAAGAACGCGGGCAGGTTGACGCTTAACCCCGTACCACATATTGATCCCGTGGG
>JAGXLQ010000042.1 GCA_018334595.1 Candidatus Bipolaricaulota bacterium
ACCTCGTCGCCGGACCCTTAGGAACGATCCTATCTTCATTCATTTCTTTAATTGGCCTTTTGGTAGCCATATATTCATTTGGCTACATCAAAGAAGGCCCGACGGCCAGGTATTACACGTTATTCCTCCTCCTTCTGGTAGGTGCGACAGGAATCGTCCTAACGGGCGACGTCTTTAACCTGTTTGTCTTCTTCGAGATACTTTGCATATCCTCCTATTCCCTTGTTGCTTACCTGGGGGATAAATCGGGTGTTGAGGCCTCTTTCAAGTACCTGGTCCAGGGTTCAGTGGGATCAAGCTTGCTCCTACTGGGGATAGGGTTTTTGTATGGACAGTACGGGACGCTCAACATGGGGGATCTCGCGGGAAGAATTGGGGGAGTCGGATCCCCGTCTGTTTTTGTACCCATGATGCTTATGGTCACCGGCCTCGGCGTGGAAGCGGCAATATTCCCGTTAAACGCGTGGCTCCCTGATGCTCACTCGTCCGCGCCGTCGTCGATTAGTGCGGTGCTGTCGGGTATTGCTATCGGCGTGGGCCTCTATGCGGTAGCGCGAGTCATATTCACGGTATTTGGGGGGGCGGTAATCCTCCAAGCTCTTGCCGTAATTGGCCTGATGACCCTTCTTATAGGTGAGCTATCTGCCTTCAGCCAGGACGATATCAAGAGGCTGCTGGCTTATTCCAGTATCGGTCAGATGGGGCTGATTGCCCTGGGGTTTGGAATTGCGACAGGTGAAGGGGTAAGCGGGGGATTATTTCAGCTTATCTCCCATGGCCTGTCCAAAGCTCTGTTGTTTCTATCAGTGGGCTATATGATTTATCGGGTTGGTTCAAAGAGGATTTCCAGCCTGCGGGGTTCGTGGAAAAGAACGCCGGTGGCGGCCCTTGGGTTTGCAGTTGGGGCGTTTTCGTTGATCGGGCTTCCCCCGTTCATAGGATTTCCCGGAAAATTCTTGATCGTCCGCGCCGCGCTCCTCAGAGGGGACCTTTTCTACACGGTGCTGGTCGCTTTCCTCCTGTTTGCCACCCTCGTCGAGGCGGGATATTTTCTGAAAATTGTTCAGGTTATCTTTTTCACGGAGAGGGAGGGTTCCAGCCCGGGAAAGGAGATCGTCCCCGTCTCCGGACTGATTCCCATAGTTGTTCTGATGATTTTGATATTGCTCGTGGGTGTATATCCCGGCCTGATAACTGGCTTCGTCGATTCCGCAGCGGCTGAACTCACCGCACGAGCTGATTACTTCACAGTTGTAATGGGGGTTTCATGATGAATCCCGTTGAACGGAGGAGAGGTTAAAGTTGGAGGCAATATCGTTATGCTAGAGGCCGTATTGATCGTCGCTTTTGGTGGTGCGCTACTCACATATCTTGTAGGGAGGTGGTCCGCTAAGGGGAGAGACTACTTTGCCCTCGCCCTCTGGGTCGTTATCCTGGGCATGACCTCATATCTCCACCCCGGTAAACCGAGGGTTAGTACCTTCTATCCGGGTTTTCTTGGGAACGACCTCCAACTTCGGGTGACGTCGCTATCCTGGCTCTTTGCGATCATCGTTGCCTCGATCAGCGTCCTAGTAATCATATATTCCTTCCGCTATATTAAAGGACACGAGAAGAGTAATCTCTACTATCTCCTGCTTCTACTCGTAAATGGAGGAATGCTGGGAGTTACTCTAAGTGGGGATTTCCTCTCATTTTACGTCTTTTGGGAGATAGCCTCCTGGAGTACCTTTCTGTTGATATCGTTTAACCAGGGAAGGGCACTTGCGGCGGGCCTGCGGTACGTCGTGATGTCCGTAATCGGCTCAGGGGCGATGTTGTTTGGGATGCTCTCCCTCTACAGCAGCTTTGGCACACTTGACCTGGCCGACCTATCGGAACACTTAGCCGGGGCGGGTGGCGAATATGTTCTGTTCATCTTTCTCCTGTTTCTCGTGAGCTTTGGGATAAAGAACGCGATCATTCCATTCCATACATGGCTTCCCCCGGCACACTCTGAAGCTCCAGCACCCTTTTCGGCAGTTCTCTCCGGAGTGCTAATAAAGATGGGGACTTACGGGATGTTGCTAATATTTTATCTCGTTGCGGGGGCCAAGATATTCCTCGGTCTAGGGACGGGAATCTGGAGTTTTCACTCCATACTTTCCGGACTGGCGGCCGTAACGATTGTCTTGCCAAGTTTCGTAGCCATACTTCAGAACGACGCGAAGAGGATGCTTGCCTGGTCAACGGTTGGTCAGGCCGGATATATAGTGTTGGGGATTTCGTTTGGAACCCGTCTCGCTGTTGCCGGAGGCATATTTCATTTTCTGAATCATGCCCTGTTTAAGTCTTTACTGTTTATGTCGATTGGTGCCGTCGAGCGTAAGACCTCTACCCGAGACCTCAATGACCTCGGTGGATTGGTGAAGAGGACCCCTGTCTTATTTATCGCTACCCTTGTCGGTGTCGCCGGGTTGATTGGGGTACCCCTAACCAACGGTTTCTTTTCCAAGTGGATGATATACAAGACGTTGATCCTCGACGGAAACCCGCTCCTTGCCTTTGCAGCTTTGATCGGCACCTGGGGGACAATTCTCTACTCTTACAAGTTGATACACAACGTATTCTTCGGCCAATTGCCCGAAAAGTACAGAAAGGTTACCCGGTCCTCGTTTAGTACCTATGCCCCCATGGTCATATTAGCGGTGGCGATCATATTCTTTGGGATCTTTCCGGGGTTCGTCCTCGGCGAGGTGAGCCACGTGACCACAACCCTGGGATTCCCTCCGTTGGACGTAGAACTATGGGGGTTGTCTTCTGATACTGGGATGGTAAATACGTTGAACCTCCTCGCTGCCTTTGTCATCGTCGCAGCGGTCGTCTGGTTTGTATTCAAATCCGGGGCGGAATCCCCGAAGGTCGCCCAGGATGATAGTTACACGGCGGGAGCTCCCGTTCCCGAGGGAAAGTTTACTTACACGGCTGATTTTTATGGCCCGCTGGAGAGGGTTATCAGCCCCTACTTAAAGGACAGGATAGACATTTTTTACGGGGGTTTGATTGACTTCACCGAGTTTCTCTCTGATACAGTCCGCAGGATGTATACGGGTTATGTGGGGACCTACGTGGCCTACATCTTAGCCCTGCTGGCCGTGGTACTCCTGGTTCAACTGGGGTGGAGCCCATGGTAGCCATGAAGGTCGCGGGATTAGTTTTCTCTCCGATTATTGCTGTCCTTACCGGTCTATTACTTACCGGAGCGTCCAGAAAGATGGTTGCAAGGGTAGAATGGCGTTACGGTCCCCCTCTTCTTCAGCCGTTTATCGATATGGTAAAGTTGTTCTTCCAGCGGGCTCCCTCTCACGGGGAGGTCTTCGACTACGGGCTAGTAATTTCCCTCTCCGGATCAATAGTCCTCCTCCTGTTCTTGCCAATTGGCCACCTCTGTCCGCTAGGTGGGGGAGGAGGTTTGTTAGTTATCATCTACCTCATGCTTATCCCCCCTCTCGGAATAGCAACCTCCGGCGGGGAGGGGGCAAACCCTTACATCAGCATCGGCGTTTCCCGCAAGCTGATGCTGGGATTGGGTTACGAGGTCACCCTGATACTGGTTCTCCTGTCCGTGATGTCGGAATACAACACCATATCTATATTGAAGGTCGTTCAGGCGCAAAGTGAGTCCGGATGGTCTCTTTTCTCCTGGCCTCTGGTGATTCCTGGGATTGCCTATCTATTAATCATGCCGGCGATACTCGGGGTTAAGCCGTTTGACGTGGCCTCCGCCCCTCAGGAGATATCTTCGGGGTCGCATGCTGAATACGGGGGCAAGTACCTCGCCTTTGTCACCGTCGGGGGAGGGCTTTCCGAGTTTATCGGCGTTGCCCTCTTCGTAAACTTGTTTCTTGGAGGTCCGAGCCTCCCCGGGGCATTTACCCTCCCTGCCGGTGCGCTGGGGGTCTTCCTGGGTGTGATCTTGTTTCTGGTGAAGGTTGCCTTCGTATTTTCCCTTAACGTAATGGTGAGCGCGCTATTCCCCAGGTTGAGGGTAGAGGGGGCGGTTAAGTATCTGTGGGGTTGGCCGGCCCTTATCGGGCTTATAGGTACGATCGTCGTCTGGGCCCTGTGAGGTTTCTTTGAACTCTTTGATGGAGGAGGGTTAACTATGGATAGGCGTCAACTTGTTAAATGGCTGAAAGAGCCGCTGAAGATGAGCAACAAGTATTCTCTTCACGTGGTATATTTTTGCACTGGTTGCGGAATTATTGAAATTCCACCATCCATTACCGCGCGTTGGGACGCGGAAAGGTTTGGCGTAAAGCCAGTTGCCACGCCCAGGCAGGCAAACCTATTCTTGATAACTGGATACGTCTCGCTCAAGACTCTAAAGCCGATAATTAGGACCTACGAGCAGATGCCTGAGCCGAAATATACCGTCGCCCTGGGCTCTTGTCCCATAGACGGTGGTATGTACTGGGATTCTTACAATACGATAAATCACCTGGACAAATACATTCCGATTGATGGATACATTGCCGGGTGCATGCCCAGGCCGGAGGCGATATTCACGGGTATAACCCATCTCTGGACCTTAATTGACGAGGGTAAAGCCGATGGCTACGAAAGATACCGTGAACGCTACCAGGAGTATCGGTCGAACCAGGAAAGACTTTACGGGCAACTGGAATGGCCGCCACTTTATACAGGGAGGGACGACGATGTCTAAGGTAGGGGAAGAGATAACCGCGCATTTTCCCGAGATTAATACCCACAGGATTGACGAGAAGAGGGTCGAGGTTAACACGGACAAGGGGTATCTGCTCTCATTGTTGAACTTCTTGAAGGACGGGGGTTACGATCACCTAGGGCTTATCTCCTGTGTGGATCGGATGGAGGACGGGGTGCTCCAGTTGGTTTACGTCCTCTCGAGGTATGCCCAAGACGAAAGCGTCCCGGGCCCCGATCCAACCCTCGTAGTCAAGATCCCTCTCTCTCGGGAAGAACCAACCATCGTCTCTTCCATGGGAGTGTTCATAAACGCCGAGCCCTACGAACGAGAACTGTACGAGATGTTTGGGATTGATTTTACCGGCCATCCCAGGTTGGATCCTTTGTTTCTGGAAAGGGATTACGATATACCCCCGCTCAGGAAGGACTTTGACACGAGAAGATACGTAACAGAGGAATTCGAAACAATACCCCCCGTGGAGGATTGAACATGGAAATACTTAGACAGAGAGATACAGGCCCTACCACACGAGAACTTGAACTCTACTTTGGTCCCCAGCACCTGGGTATGGTGGGAAATTTTAGCATCACCCTGAACGTCAAAGGGGACAGGATCGTTAGCGCGGAGGCCAACCCTGGATACCTGCACCGGGGATTCGAGAAGCTCATGGAAGAACGCAACTGGATACAGAACTTTCCTCTCGTCTGCCGGGTTAACGTGATAGAACCCGGATCGATGGAGATGGTTTACTCCATGGCGGTCGAGGATCTTGCGGGGATCGAGGTGCCCGAAAGAGGGGAGTATATCAGGTGCATTTACCTTGAGCTTTCCCGAGTGGCGTCTCACCTGTTCGGCCTCTGGGCTTACTCCAAGATGCTTGGGTTTGAGACCGTTGGTGGGTGGGCGATGTACCACCGCGATTTGATCCTCGACCTCTTCGAGGAACTTACCGGAGGAAGGGTATATAACATCTACATATGGCCGGGTGGAGTAAGGCGGGACCTGCCGGAGGGCTTTATAGGTAGGGTGAAGCGGACTCTCCACGAAATCGGGGGAAAGGTCCCTGATTACAACAAGACGTTCTTCGAAAACCGGGTATTCCACGAAAGGGCCCGTGGTATTGGGGTTGTAGGTAAGGACGAGGCGAAGGAGATGGGGGGGACGGGCCAGGTACTTCGTGCTGCCGGACAGGAATACGACATTAGAAAGGTCGATCCCTATGGGGTTTACGACGAGGTCGATTGGGAAGTTCACACTAGAGAGGAGGGGGACGCGTACTCCCGGATAATGGTTATCCGGGACGAGATGATAGAAAGCGTGCACATGGTCTTTAAGCTCTTGAAGGATATCCCCGATGGGCCTGCATACAACAAGGTTCCGAACCCGTTTAAGTGGAGGATACCCGAGGGCGAGACCTACGTAAGGTTGGAATCCTCCCGGGGGGAGCTAGGGCTATACCTGCTGTCCGACGGGGGGCAAAGACCATACCGGGCCCATTTTAGGACCCCTTCCTATCCCCACGGGTTGACGGTGCTGGAGAAGGCACTAGACGGGGAAAGCATTTCGGACACGGGAAATATCATGATAAGTCTGTACGTTACTGCTCCAGAGATAGACCGATAGGGGGGATGATCTCATGAGCGAACAGAAGTCCAGCGTGTTGAGCTCGTTGGAGGCGGTGAAGTACCTGTTTAGAAAGCCGAAGACGATTAAGTACCCGTTTGAATTAAAGGAGCCCGCGCTCCGTTACCGGGGCTTCCACCTCAACGACTGGGACGCCTGTACGGGATGCGGAAACTGTGAAGACATCTGCCCCAACGATGCAATCGAGATGGTGGAGGTTCCGGACCTGGAGGACAGGCCCGCGGAGGGAATGACGAATAGGAGACCGCAGATAAACTACGGCCGTTGTTGCTTCTGCGGCCTCTGCGTTGATATCTGTCCTGCCGGTTCCTTGAGTCTCTCCAGGGATTACCTGCACATTCACTTTAACACCGACACGTTTACGTTCGTTCCAAAGGACGAGAAAAGTGCCGAGAACAAGTTCCTGCCCGAGGAAGAATACTCCGTACTGAAGGCGAACCTAAATCACAGAAGGCAGGATTACGAGGGGTTCAGTCAGGACCTGGACTTCTCTCTCTTTGAGCCCGAAAGGGTCCGGATGCCGCAGGTTCCTCCGGAGGAGAGGAAGCTCTCCTTCATAGAACAGGTTGTCGGTTATACCAAGGAGGAGGCGTCACGAGAGGCGGCAAGGTGTATGGAGTGTGGCCTATGTGAGGACGCGTGTCCGGCGGGGTTAAACATAGTCGACTATGTGGGGGCAATATATGAGGACGACCCCGATGAGTCGCTCAGAGAGATCTTTGAGGACAACCCCCTGCCGGCCATATGTGGCAGGATATGCATGAAGCACTGTGAGGAGGCCTGCTCTCTCGGGAAGCAGGGAGAGCCGGTAGCTATCCGGTGGTTAAAGAGGTGGACCGCAGATGTGATTGAGGACTACAAGAGTTCTCTGGAGCTTTCTCCCGCGGAGGATAAGGAGAAACGGGTAGGGATAATCGGAGCCGGACCTTCCGGTCTGTCCCTCGCTTACTTTCTCAGGCTAAAGGGCTACGGGGTAACCGTGTTTGACTCTCTCCCCGGCCCTGGAGGCGCAGTTAGAATTGGGCCTCCAAAGTATCGTTTGCCCCTGGAAGCGGTAGAGAAGGATGCGGGGTATATCGCTTCCCTTGGGGTCAAGTTCAGATACCTTACGAGGGTTGGCAAAGACGTGAGTTTTACAGAACTCAGGGACAATTACGATGCTGTTTACATGGCTGTCGGTAACTTTGACCCTCTTTCTACCGGCATTGAGAACGCGGATCGTGCTCACCTCGCCCTTGACTTTCTCAAGAGAAATAAGATCGGGGAGGGGATCGACGTCGGGCGGGAGATAATTGTAATCGGCGGGGGGAACGTGGCAATGGATGCAGCCCGTGAAGCTTTAAGGTTACAGCATATACAGTATTCGGATAAGGACGTCATGACGAAGACCGTCTCCCTGGAGGATTGGGATGAGATGCCGGCGACGGACGAGGAGGTGGAGGAGGCGAAGGAGGAGGGTATTCAATTTAACCCCGCTTGGGGTCCGAAGAAGATCGAGCTCGACGAAGAGGGCAACGTAAGGGGGCTGCTCTGTACGAAGGTGAAATCTGTCTTCGATGAAGATGGGCGGTTTAATCCCTCCTTCCACGAGGACCGCGAGAAGCTCCTAGAGGGTGATATGGTCATCGAGGCAATCGGTCAAAAGCCGGACTTCTCGTTTATTCCAGAAGAGACGTTCCAAAAGCTGTCATTTACGGAGAGGAGGAAGGTTAAAGTCGATGAAGACGGAATGACGACACTTCCGGGGGTCTTTGCCGGCGGGGATATCGTGAATTCTAATCTGGATGCGGTAACGGCCATCGCCGATGCCAAGGTCGCCAGCGAGGGCATCGACCGCTATCTATTTCCAAGCAGCTGAGCGCCGGTTGCTAGTCTCCTTCCTTCGCTTCGCTGTCCGAGTTGCCTTGACCATACTTACGTAGCTTCCTTAACGGGTCATTCGGCCTGGGTTGGTTCCAATTGGTTGTTGGAGAAAAGTGTGCCTCGACCTTAATATTATAAGGTCGTCTATCTTGCAAATGCGAAATACTCTGGAGGTAAAACATGCCCTGGGTGAACGAAGAATGTGAAGGATGTGGGGTCTGTCTTGAATCCTGTCCTGTGGATGCTATAGAGGTAAATAATGGAAAGGCGATAATTGATAACGCGACGTGTACGAGATGTGGGGACTGTTTTGAGACCTGTCCTCTCGATGCAATCCGCCCCAACTCCGAGAATCCCAATCTAAGAGGGAGGAATAACAGAACCGGCAGGGATGGTGGAGGAGGCGGCGGCGGAGGTAGAAGAGACGGTCGGGGTAGAGGAGGTCGTCGAGGGAGCAGGAGGAACTTATAATCAGGAGGATTTTCGATGAAGTTTATTGTCGCCTGTGGAACGTCAGATGGCGAGAAATTGACGGACGATCATTTTGGTGAGTCAAATTATTTTTACATTTACGATCTGAGTGGACACGATTCTAAGTTCGTTAAGAAATTAGAAAACGACACGCGGGAAGAGGACGTAGACCTTGGACATGGTGACCCTGGAAAGGCTAAAGAGGTTTCCCAGATATTGAAGAAGGAGTCGGTAACCGTGGTTCTGGCCCATCAGATGGGTCCGAATATCATAAAAATCAGTAAGAGGTTCGTTCCGGTCATTTACCGCGGCAGGGAGGTAGACCGAGCGATCGACCTCTTGCTGGATAATATCCATCTCGTAGAGAGGGAGTGGAGAAAGGGAGAAAAGAGGGATTACGTAGTCCTGGACGAAGAGTAAGTTCAATAGTCGAGGGGGCGGTTCGATGGTTTCAACTAGAGCGTCACAATTTCCGGAGTCACCGATAAGGAAATTAAACTCGCTGGGCGATAAGGCCGAGTCAGAAGGTGTCCATTTGTACCACTTGAATATTGGTCAGCCGGATATCTCGACCCCGGAGGAATTCTTGAACGGGATAAAAAATAGCGACGTCGAGGTCTTAAGCTATAGTCCCTCGGGCGGTTTG
>JAGXLQ010000043.1 GCA_018334595.1 Candidatus Bipolaricaulota bacterium
GGGGAACTTCATGTGCTAAATAACCTCCGAATTGTCTATAAATGAAATAATTGTCGTTTTTTTAGTGGGATAAGATATCCCACATTCTTAAAGAAAGGTTACAGCAGTCGGAAAGTTATTTCAACAAACTTTCCTGAAGAGCCACCAAATCTATATATCCACCGCTCACCCGCCATTACAAGGATATCTTTATGAGGGTTTTTCTCGCAGGCAAGCCATCAGTCGGTGAGTTGCCATCATATATCTTACACGATATTCAAGCGCGAAATCTTGAAAAGAACGGGCCGTTGATTTATTCTATTAACGAAAGTGAATACCTTCACTTGTAACTATGGCAAAGAGAACAACGCAGAATCAGGTCTTCGATATCTCGGGGCTTGAAAATACTTCTGTCCAGTCGTTTCATAACCCCCGCAACTCGGTCAAACAGGACAGGGACAGCAAATTTTTTAAATCAGGTGAGTTAGATGAATGAGCTTCTAAGTAGCGTCAGACTCGATAAACGAGGGAGGCAACATGAAAGAAATAGGTAAAGCTGAATTTTCGAATTTCGTCGATGAGCTAATCGCCGATGACCCCAGAGAGGTTATCGGGGTCCAGGCAAAAAGCACCAAGTTCGCGTTCGACCCGCTCAAATCCGCCGAGGATCTTCGCCTTGATTACGATGTTACCATTCTTCCCCCGAAGAAGTACTTCATGCCTCAGCGCGAGACCCTCGTAGAATACAACACCAACGAAGGGATGACGGCAGTCAACGAGGTAACTCCGAGGATCATCCTGGGAATACACCCCTATGACCTGATCGCGATACAGCAGATGGACAAGGTATTCGAGGAGACACACTCGGACGAGAACTACCTGGCAAAGAGACGCCAGTCAGTCCTGGTAGGCGTTAACATGAAGAACGCTTCCGAATGGTCGTTCGCACAGACCATGGGCACGGCCACGACGGAGAGCGGTTACGACCTCATGCTGACCGACATCGGGGACAAGTACGCGGTGGAGATCGGTTCCGTAAAGGGTAGCAAGCTGCTGGAGAATGTCAAGTCCGAACTGGGAGACGTGGGAATGGAGGAGATAGAGAAGGTAAGAAAGTTTAAGGACAAGCTGCCCGGCAAATTCAGGGACGATAGCGCCTTCGACCCCTTCGAACTTCCCAGGCTGCTGAGCGAATACTACGGCAAGGACGAGTTCTGGGAGGAGAACGCGGAAGACTGTCTCAGCTGTGGGACCTGTAACCTGGTCTGCCCCACCTGCTACTGTTTTGACGTGAAAGACGTGAACGACATCACGCTAACCGAAGGGGAAAGGCTGCGAACCTGGGATGGCTGCATGCTGGAGGCATTTGCAGAGGTCGCTGGCGACGAGAACTTCCGAGAACAGAAGGCTGCACGCTATCGTCACAGATACATGCGTAAGGGAAGGTACATGTACAACAAGTTTGGAGACATCGCCTGCGTCGGATGTGGACGCTGCTCGGAACAGTGCGTACCCGACATCGCAGACCCCGTCGATGTCTTTAATCAGATGAAGGAGGGCACCAATGGAATCTAACGACTCTTTGTTTCTACCCGAACAGGCAAGGATAATCGGCGAGAAAGAGTTGACGTCGAACACAAAATTATTCGACCTGCACTTCGAAAACGGAAAGGAATTAAACCACGAGCCCGGACAGTTCGTCGAGCTGTCTATCGCGGGGATCGGGGAGGCTCCCATCTCCATTACCTCCTCGCCCACGAGAGGTACTCCGTCCTTTGAGCTCTGCGTCAGAGCCGTAGGAAACGTGACGAACGCCCTGCACAGGTTAAACGTAGGCGAGACGGTGGGCATCAGAGGCCCGTTCGGGACCGGGTTCCCGACGGAAGAGTTGAAAGGGCAAGACCTGCTCTTCATCGCCGGTGGACTGGGCATAGCTCCACTTAGGTCGTTCATAAATTACACGCTGGACAACAGGGACGACTACAACGAGATAAACATACTCTACGGGTGCAGGAAGCCCTGTGAGCAGATGTTTGAAGACGAGGTAAGCAACTGGGCCCGTCGCCAGGATATATACCACGAGGCGACGGTAGACTACTGCCCCGAGGAGGTCTGCTGGGAAGGTAACGTTGGGGTAATTACGGAACTCATCCCCGGCGTAGACATCGACCTCGCAGAGACCTACGCGGTCGTCTGTGGTCCCCCCGTCATGTACAAGTTCGTCCTCCAGGAACTAGAAAAGAAGGAACTTCCTCACGACCAGATCTACCTGTCGCTGGAACGGAGGATGAAGTGCGGTGTAGGGAAATGCGGGCACTGCCAGATAAACGGCGCCGAAGAGGAACTTTACGCCTGTCAGGACGGCCCGGTCTTCAACTACGAACGGATCAAAGGGTTTGAGGAGGCAATATAATGAAACCAGAATCAGTTAAGCCAAAAGTCGCTTTTTTCGACTTCGCCGGCTGTGAAGGTGATCAGCTGCAGGTAGCCAACATGGAGGAGAAGATCCTCGACCTGATCGAAGTAGTCGACGTAGTCAACTTCAGAGAGATCATGACGGAACGCTCAGACGATTACGACATAGCCTTCATCGAAGGCTCTATAGCCAGTGATCACGACGCCGAACGCCTTAAGGGAATCAGGGAAAACGCCTCCTGGGTCGTCGCTCTTGGCTCCTGTGCCGCGATCGGGGGAATTAACTCGATAAGGAACGCTCAACCTTACGACCTCGTTCAGGACAGGGTTTACGGAGACGACGCGGACAAGATAGAGGCCTGGGACGTGGCAAAACCGATAGATGCGGTCGTTGACGTCGACGGATACGTCTACGGCTGCCCGATAAACCAGGACGAGTTCGTCCACGTGGTAGAATCACTATTACAGGGTAAGGACCCGAACATCCCCACTTATCCGGTCTGCGTTGAATGCAAGATGAACGAAAACGTCTGCGTCTTCGCGAGAGACCCGGAGAAAAACGCGGCAAATATTAAGCAAGCGGTGGATAACGGGTCCCCGGCTGAGGCGGGCCCATTTTGTCTCGGTCCGGTGACGAGAGCGGGATGCGATTCCCAGTGCGTCAACGAAGGGACGACATGCTGGGGGTGCCGCGGCCTCGTCCCCAACCCGAATGAGAACGCTCATCAGGAGGTCCTGGAGAAATACGGACTCAGCGTAGACGAGGTAATGAACAAATTTAACCTTTACTTTGGCTGGCAACAGGAGGAACTAAAAAATGAGCAATAACGTAAATATAGACGTAGAATACCTAACGAGAGTTGAGGGTCACGGAAACATAAAGGTCAACGCCACGAACGGGAAGATCGAACAGTGCGAGTGGCAGGTAATCGAGACCCCCAGGTTCTTCGAGTCGATGGTCGTGGACCACAGCTACAAGGAACTACAACACATAACCTCGAGAATCTGTGGTATTTGTTCCATCGGTCACACCCTCGCGTCCCTTCGGGCAACGGAAGATGCCCTGGACGTTGACATCTCCCGTCAGGACGAACTACTAAGAAAGCTCATTCTACACGCGGAGAACATGCAGAGCCACGTATTACACGTCGGCTACCTGGCACTTCCCGACTTGATGGGAACGGGCTCGGTCCTCCCCCTTGCCTCTTCACATCCCGAGGAGTTGAAGACGGTAATCCGCCTACACAGGCTCTCAAACGAGATGTCCGAGTTAATCGGTGGACGGACGACACACCCACAGAGGTTGATCCCCGGCGGGTTCTCCAAAATACCGACGGAGGAGGAGCTAATCGACCTCAGGGAAAGGTTGAAGAACTCCACAAACGACCTAACCGCCTGCGCCGACGTCCTGGAGGCGACTGCGGATGGATTCCCGGACTTCGAGAGGGAGACGGAGTTCATTTCGCTCACTTCCGACGAGGACTACGCCTTCTACGACGGGATAATCGCCTCGACGGACACGGGGACCTACCCGGTCGAGGACTACCTCGACGTCACCAACGAGTTTGTCGTCGAACAGTCAACCGCCAAGTTCGCCCGTAACAACCGAGCATCTTATATGGTCGGGGCCCTGGCCCGGTTGAACAACAACTACGACCAGCTCGCCCCGATGGCGAAGGGCGTGGCCGAACGGTTCGGCCTCAAGCCGGTAAACCACAACCCCTTCATGAACAACGTCGCCCAGCTCGTTGAGGTCGTCCACAACGTGAGGGACTCAATCAAGATCATCAACACGCTCCTCGACGAGGGCCTCGAAGCCCAGGACGACTACTACGAACCGGAGATAGAGGTCAAGCCCGGTCGCGGAATTGGCGCCGTCGAGGTACCGCGTGGTATCCTCTTCCACGACTACACCTACGACGAAAACGGAATATGTACCGCGGCAAACTGCGTGATCCCGACAAACCAGAACCACGCAAACATCCAGAAGGACATGGAGAAGATGGTCCCGAACGCCATCAACACCAAGCCCGAAGACGAGATAAAGCTGGACCTGGAGATGCTCGTCAGGGCTTACGACCCCTGCATCTCTTGCTCGGCACACCACCTCGACGTGGAGTTCGTCGACGACTAGAGCCGTGGCCGAATTAGGAGTAATCGGGTTAGGCAGTACAATCAGAGGCGACGACGGAATAGGTGTAGCCCTTGTACATGAACTCGACGCCCGGAAGTTGCCGGAGAGCGTAGAACTATACGACGCCGGGACTTCCGGGATGAACATCCTCCACCACCTGAAGGACTTCGACAGGGTAATAATAATCGACGCAATTCGCCAGGAAGGGGACCCGGGCGACTGGGTCTTCTTTCACCCAGAGGACGTAAGTAGCTCGATGGAGATCCGAAGTACCCACGACGCCAACCTCTTCGAGGCCCTAAAGCTCTCCGAAACCCTCGGGGAGAGGCCGGAAGAAGTGGTAATCATGGGCGTCATCCCCGCCGACCTCTCGTTGAGCGAGGACCTCTCGCCGGAGCTGGAGGAGAGGCTGCCCGAACTAGTCGGGGCGCTCGAGGAGAAGGTGCAAGAGATGGTCCGACCGGCTTAGGCCTCCACTATCCTGTTTGCCTTGCCTGCGTTGGGAGGGCGGGCTCGTTTAGCCTACCTCCCTCAACCCACTCCCGTCCAGCTGTAGGTAGGGACCGCCGGCACAGGGAATGCAGAGCTGGGGGCCGTCCTCTTCCCCCACCCCCTTTGGGGCCATGAACTTCTCCCCGCAGAGGTCGCAGTACCCGTCTTCGTATATCGGCGCGTAATCCGGCAGGTCGGGGGTCCGAATCTGCTCCACCTTGAAGATATCTTCGACTGGGACGTGGATCAGGTCAAATGCGATCTCCGTCCAGGCCCTCTTCAGCGCGCGTTCGTCTTCCTCCGTCCCCTCCCTTTCCTTAACGACCCTGTCGAACAGCTCAGTCCTCTCCGGGTAGTTCTCCTTCAGGTAGTTATCCTCCTTGTAGTAGAGCCTGACGCCCCGGTCACCGCGGATGGCCATCGTGACCGCCGTCTTCCCGTAGTCCCTGTAGACGAGGGCGTTGTTGCCGAAGGTACAGCCGGTAGAGTACTGAATACCGTCGCTAAAACAGCTGTTTGTCTCCAGTACGGCAACGAGTTTTTCCATGTCGCCCGGGGCCTCGCCGAGCTGGTTTAGCGCGTAGTTTCCCGCCATCACCCCCAAAGCGAGAAACGGGCAGTAGTGCCCGTGCAGTTCTCCCGCCTTGAGCAACAGGTTCTCCAGGTCCCCGGTCTTGACTAGCCGCCTTATCTTTCGTCTGGGGTCCTCCTTCTTCTCCTCCGGAGGAGAAGAGCTGTCGAAGGGCGCCGCATATGGCTTTATGTCAACTACGGGAGTACCGTTTATCGCGTCCAAGCCCTCCACCTTGAGCGTGGCGCCGTCACGGGAAAGAAGTTTAACTACCGTGGAGCCCAGGTTGTTGGGCCTGTGAGGGCTCCGGGAGGCAAATACCCCCCTTATCTTTCCTCCGTGACGGGGGCCGACCAGGTCGTAGTCCTCTGAACGACTAAAGTAGAATATGACCTGCAGGTAACCGCTCCTCTCTATCTCCTGGAGTCCGTCGGCAAACTCCTCCTTTACCTCTATTATGCTCTCAACGTCCCGGAAATAACCCTGTTTCTTCGTCTCGTCGACGTCGTTTCTCACAACACCGACCTCGTTTATCTCCATTCGCAATCACCACCAATGTCCTTGCTTAATATTAAGGGTTTAATCGGAGTAATAAACCGCCTGGCCGCGTCTTCACTTATCTCAACCACTCCCAGCCCCACCGTCCTATTTACCCCGAGGGGGCCTCGACCTCCCTGCCCACGCTATCCTCTACGACCACGCTTTCTTCACAGAAAGCAGAAACAAAACCCGCTAGGAGGACCAGAAACGCCAGCGCCAGACACAAGGTCCCAGCTTTCTCAATTCTTTCCAAAATTTTCCCCTTATCGTTAACTTAGATCGGCGCCAGCAACTTACCATGGATTACGCCCCTAGTGCTGATTGACTTACTCGCCAGGCCCTGGACTCCCTTCCGTGGCCCTTAACTGCAATCAGTCCGAGGGGGTTGTCGGCGTCGACGTGGAGGTGGGTCGGGGATACAACCAACTGATGAGACTTATACTGCAACACGGTTAACTTGTCGGAGAGATGATATTGATGGGGACCGTAGACAGGCGTGACGCCCCCCATTACCTCCTCCCACTCGCGCTCGACGATCCTGCCCCTGATTGCCCCGGACCTGTTTCGGCAACCCCGGTTCGCGATCATGTCGTCGAACTTATCGAGGAGGTCCCGGGGAACCGACACTCCAAGCCGCCGGGTTCACTCAAACGTACCACCACCAAGATCGTATTACTTATTTTTCATTCGTAACATGATTGTTATCATGATAACAATCCCAAGCGGTGATGTCAACACTCAACCGCGCTTACGGTTAAACCACCGACCGTAGAGCCACGGATAGACCTTAAACGGACAAACCCACAACCGGGGGGATAGGCAGATCGACCGTTAAGAAATAGCCCGGCCTCGTAAACAGGACCGGGGCCCTACTCACTAATTTATGGAAAGCCTAATCCAGCTTCTTACCCAGTGTTTTAGCCAGCTTGATTACGAACCCCAGTGCCTTCTGGACGTCGGGGTCGTTGACTGCCTTCATCAACCCCATTAACCCGACCTTGTCGGGGGGATTATCCGGGTCACTGGCTTCGGCCACGGCGTTCAACAGCTTGTCCAGTCCCGCGATGGTGTTTTCATGCGAAGCGGGCTCGAGTAGTTCTCCCAGCCTCCCAACCATGCCTACCAGGTTGACAACCATCTCGTCGTCCATGGCCCGCGTCCCCAGTGAGACTACGTCCAGGAGTTGATTGGTGAGGTCAAGACGCTCGATAAACCCGGCGACGGCCTCGGGATTTTGAGCGATTGCTTCCTGCAACTCTTCCATCTCTAGCTCCTCGTCTTTAACTTGACTCATCGTTACACCTCACAACAGTCCCTTGGCGGTAAGCCAGTAAGCTTTGTTGTAGGAGTGTTTTGCCCAGTGGATTAACTTCGACTCCGGGGGGATATCCGGTTCCTCGCCGTAATTGAACTCGAGGAAGGTAGCCTTGTCGCCGTCTACTCCGTCAATGAAGCAGATAGTCTTTCCATCGTACCTTGCAGTAGGGACCTCCCCCCTTACCTGGCTGGCCAGGCGCTCGGCCACGACCCCGCTTTGGTAGTGGGCGACGCTGCCGGCCATGCTCGTGGACAGGTCCGTCGCGTCACCGATGGCATACACGTCTTCCGCCCTCTTTGCCTCGAGTGTGTGCTTGTCCGTTTCGATCCACTCGCCTTCACCGAGGTCCGCCCCGGTAACGAGGTCATCTCCACGGTGGGGCGGGATAGAGACGAGAAGGTCAAATTCCATCTCTTCGCCTCCCGATGACTTCAGCACCTCACCATCCGGGTCAACCTCCGTGACCTCAAACCCCGACTCCAAGTTAATATCTCTTTCCTCCAGTAGGGGAGTCGCCCACTCGACGATGTTTTTCTTGCCGATCATCTCTTCTCCGGGAAAGGTATACGTAATCTTTACGTCATCACGCAGGCCCCTTTCTCTAAACCAACTGTCGGCGATGAAGGAGAACTCCATGGGCGCAACCGGGCACATGTGCGGCACCCCGACCACGCTGACCACCAGGTGCCCCTCCTCGAACTCCGCCAGCTCCTCCCTGAGTTTTATCGAGCCCTTTGGTCCGTAGAAGTGATGTGAGCTCTCCTTGAGCCCGGGGACCCTGCCCAAAGCGAGCTTGCTCCCCGTCGCCAGCACCAGATAGTCGTAGCTCAAAGAGCTCCCCGAAGCAAGCTCCAGCTCCTTCGAGTCCAGGTCCAGGCCGACACCCCTATCCTGGATAAAAGGGAGGTCCTCGTTTAACAGTTCCCGGACCGGCCGCTCCGCCTCGGACTCCTCGTTCTTACCAAATGCCATGTAGAGCGTAAGCGGCTTGTACAGCTGGTAGGAGGTCTCGTTAACCACGGTTACCTCAACTGCCTGGGACCTTATCTCTGAGGACAAGTGGCCCGCCAGCCGATTGGCGACGATGGTCCCTCCCGATCCCCCGCCTACGACGATTATTCTCCTCTTCATTTAATATCACGCACCTGCGCCAACACCATAGATCTTCACCTACCTAGTTGTCGAGACAGCGGTGTGAAACATAGGGTAAATAGTTTCCGCTAATCTTGATCCTTAAATAAAAAACCAGTTGATTCTATGCAACCAGTTAAATATTTTCAAGAATGTTGAAGTATTGCTGCTCTGTCCGAGCGGCTTACGTATCGACTTCACACATGCTAACGGGATCTTTTTACCTTAGTGCCCGGTAGTTGGGGGGGATGGGAGAAGGGGGGCTAAACCCCACCCGGGGACCGCTATCCCCCCTGACGACCCCACGGTTGTGACGGATCGGACCGTTTGGACGGTGATAAATACGGACTGATAAGGCAAATGTTGCATCAACTGCCGGGAATAACTATCGTTTACTATCATCAGGGGAGGAATGACCGTGAAAAATCTGTTAGTAGCCGACGAGTACGAGTTCGACATCGAGATGAGCCTGGAGCACCCCCGGGTGGAAAGATACCTGAAGGTTGGAAACGTAGAAACAATGCGGGGGAAGATCGACGAGGGGCTGGAGATGGCCAACGAAATCATTGAGCCTCGAGCGATCTACACGATTAAGGAAAGCGACGAGGAGGAACTGGAGGACTACGACGCCCCGGAACCACTACGGGGCAACGCTTGTCTTGCCTTTGGGGCTTCAACGATCGGGGCGGCCCTGCCTGAAAGGGTGGACGAG
>JAGXLQ010000207.1 GCA_018334595.1 Candidatus Bipolaricaulota bacterium
CGGACCGAAGTTTTCCCGAGAGCCCCCTGTCTTTTTACCTCGCACCATTCCGTACCACGCCCGCCACTTGCCGCAATGAGGTCTGGTTTTTGTATCGTACCTTGTCCGTTACCTTCGGCAATCGACCCCTTTAACGCAACCACCCCTGCTTCCTCGTTAACGTTAACCAGGTCTATCTGGGAGAGGTCCGTAATCAACCCCTCCGTTATCAGGTATCCAACCGCAAGTTCCCACCTAAATGATGGCGAGCAGGCGAGGCTAACCAGGTGATTATCGTTGACAAATATATCCAGTTTTGATTCTTTTACCACGTCGTCGTCTACTTGCTCAAGGGATTTTCCTCGCCATCGAAGCACGTCAATAGACCTATACGATCTCATCGTTTAGCCCCGGTGAGTTACCATAAAGCTTTAGCGGGAACGTACAAGTGAGGGTATCTCCAGTTACATATATCATTTTAGCTGTTACCTTTAGTTCTTTCATTGAAGTTAAGAGTTATTTGTATTAGTTACAACTGCTAGGTCTAGTAGCATAATAAACCGACCAGGCAATAACCTCTGGGGTGAACCTGGTCAACTTTATTTATCCAAGGAGGATTTGCGCTAACGGCTAGTCGGACTCGGCTTTCTCTCGAAACTCTTCTTCCGTCAAAATTGTAACGTCCTCTTCAAGGGCCCGGTCATACTTTGAGCCAGGGTTGTCACCAACCACAAGGTAATCGGTTTCCGAACTTACAGAAGAAGTTGCCCTCCCACCCATTCTTTCCACTAAGCCCTGGGCTTCAGCTCTGGTAAAATTTTCCAACCTCCCAGTGAAGACGAACTTTTTTTCGTCCAGGGTCTCCTCCACATCCCTATCTGGCCTCTCGTACCGTAACCCTACTTCCGCCAGGCCCTCGATCAGTTCCAAGTTCCTCTGGCTGGAGAAGAAGTTCACGATGCTCTCCGCGACTTCGGGGCCGATCTCGTGGATAGCTTCCAGCTCGTCCCGGTCCGCCTCCCTCAGTTCGTCAAAATCCGCGTATTCCGCCTCCAGGACACGGGCGAGGTGTTCGCCCACGTGCCGGATTCCCAGGGCGTAAAGCAATCGGGAAAAAGATATCTCTTTGCTCTCCTCCAGGCTCTTTAGAAGGTTTTCTGCCGACTTATCGCCCATTCGCTCAAGGTTAGAGATCTCCTCCCTGGAGAGACGATAGAGATCTGGGATGTCCCCCACAAGACCCTCGTCAACGAGTTGTTCGACTAGCTTGTCCCCCAGCCCTTCGACGTCCGCGGCCCCCTTGGAGGCAAAATGTTTTATCGACTCCTTGACCCGGGCAGGACAGGAAATATTTACGCAACGATGAATTGCCTCACCTTCAGGCCGCTTGACGGGTTCACCACAGACCGGGCACCTATCCGGCAACTTAAACGTCTCTTCGTCTCCACTCCGCTCGCCTTTAACCGGCTTGATGACCTCCGGTATCACGTCCCCGGCTCTTTGGACAATTACCTCGTCACCTATCCTGATGTCCTTTTCGTCGATTTCGTCTTGATTATGAAGAGTTGCTCTGCTAATCGTCGCCCCTTTTATTTCAACCGGAACGAGGATCGCTACGGGGGTAAGTGCACCGGTTCTACCCACACCTACTTCTATATCAAGGATCTTAGTTCTCGCACGCTCAGGGGGAAACTTGTACGCCAGGGCCCACCGAGGGCTTCTAGTCTTCGTTCCCAGGACCTCTCTTAACTGAAAGTCGTTTATCTTTATCACTATTCCGTCTATCTCATAGGGGATCTCTTCTCTCCGGTCGGCGATATCACCGAAGTACTCGACAGCTTCATCTATACCGCTACACTTTCTAATGTACGGGTTAACCCTCAGGCCAATGCTGGGTAGGAAACGGAGCAGTTCCTCCTGGCTGTTGAGTTCGACGCCCTGGACCTCACCCACGTCGTAAAAAAAGGCATTCAACGGCCTCCTTGCGGTAACCGACGGATCGAGCTGCCTCAAGGAGCCGGCAGCCGCGTTCCGCGGGTTGGCAAAGAGGTCCTTATCCTCTCTTGCCCGGCGCTCGTTCATCCTTCGGAAGCTATCTTTTCCCATGTATACCTCGCCCCGGACCTCCACCAGTGGTGGTAGCTCCTGTCCGTCCGACCTGAGCTTAAGCGGAATACTCCTGATCGTCTTAATATTTCTTGTAACGACTTCTCCCGTAAAACCGTCGCCCCTGGTCAACGCCTCCGTCAGCTGGCCGTTTTCGTAGATTACTTCCACGGCGAGGCCATCCAGTTTTGGCTCCGCTAGATAGGTGATATCTCCTGGGACCCCCAGTTCCCTCCTCACCCGATCGTCAAAATCGAATACGCCCTCCTCTTCGAATGCATTGGATAGGGAGAGCATAGGGTGGCGATGTTCAGCGGACTCAAACTCCTCGGCCGGTCTGGCGCCTACCCTCTGAGTCGGGGAGTTTTCTGACTTGAACTCCGGGTACTCCTCCTCGAGCGTTTCAAGTTCGGCAAGGAGTTCGTCGTACTCCCTATCGGTGATAACCGGGTCATCGAGAACGTAGTAGCGATAATTATGCTCCTCGACCTCTTCCCGGAGCTCTTCAATCCTCTCCTTCGCTTTATGCTTCTTCATGTTGAACTCCATCTCCGCTTTCCGACACGTCTCGGGGATAGTTCGTCACCCTGCGTTGATCCATCGCCCTCAAGGTGTCAATAAAGGCAGCTTTTATCCGGGCCACATCTCCCATGGTCAACGGACTGAAGTCGAGCTGCCCGTCCTCTACCTTGGCGTCTATCTGCTCGTCTACCATCTCTTCGACGTCCTGTCCCATATCCTCCAAAGTGTGCGAAGCAGCCTCTACCGGGTCCGCCAGCGCAATTATCGACGTCTCCTTTGACATGGGGAGTTCTCC
>JAGXLQ010000208.1 GCA_018334595.1 Candidatus Bipolaricaulota bacterium
CTTGTCGGCCCAGATCTCCAATACCCCTGACTCCTTCGCCGTGACGGCGAAGACACTACCGAGTGCAATTAACATTGCGAGGCTCAGGATTAAAACTTTTTTCATGTTCTCACTCCTGTTTGTGGTTTTTCTATACGTTTACCTTCCGGTTTTGCCGGCCGTTGACTACCAGGAAGATTCCTACTGGTAATCCCGGCAGGCGAAGTGCGGCCGATTCTGCTAACTTCAATTTCCACCGTCAAACATAGGGTAACCCCTAATGTTTCGAAGACTAACTACCGGTGATTTCATATGGCCTGAGGGCCGCGAACTCTTCCTCCTCCAATTTGTAATTACTCAATATATCTTTTTGGCCTCCTTCTGGATCTAGGTAGTCGTAGACGTTAGGTGCTATGGAAGGGTTGGGGCTACCTCCACCTTGCCAGGTGGACGATTCCTTTCGCACGTCTCGAATATGGTCTTTTCCATAGCCGTCCTGGGAGAAGATCGTTAGATAGTGTCCCCCTCCGATCGTTGGTAAAAGCTCCTTGGGTACGCCTACGATTACACGATTTCTCTTTAGGTCAGAGGATACGTCAACTTTGTATTCATCCCCGTTTGCGGTAATTAACTCTCTGCCGTAACCGGGCCAGCCGGCGACCTTCAGGAAATAATCCCAGCCGGAGTCCTGGGGGAACTTCACGTTTGCACCCTTCCTGTAAGTTTTCGTTCTCCCCCCATCCCTGACGTCTAGGTAAAGGTTAATTAGCTGATGGCTGAACCCCAACGGGGCTGACCAGGGGTTAGTCATTTGACCGAAGTCAAACGCGAATACCCACTTGTCTTCTTCATTGAATATCTGATACCTTCTCAGGTCGAACAGGCCGTCGTAATCGAACACGGAATCTCGGGGATAGGTAAATCCTCCAGGCCCGTAGTCGTCATTTGCAGGGTCTGATAGCGAGATTATCCTCTCGCCGGAGATCGGTCTAGGGACCTTCGTTCTGACTGGTTTGTCCGGCACGACATTTAATTGTCCTTTGCCCGTTCGTTGTTCTATCGAGAGACGGAAAATGAAGTTTTCCTCCCTGTCAATATCGATCGTCTCCAGGGGGAACTTGAACTCGATAAAGTCGTCTACGCTGGCTTTCCTCCGAGATAAGTTTCCTATATCGCTGGCGAAGTTCCAGCCTCCCCATCCGTCCGATTCGTAACGAAAGACGTTCCAGTTTCCCTCCTGATCGACGTCCTCAAGGTGGAGAGCTACTAGCTGGGAGGGACCAAACCCTATCTCCTCTTCCCCGTATCTTGTTAGGGAGTTCGCCCTGTTTTGACCGCTTACGTACAGGCAAATTGACAGGTCTTCTCCAATGAGATACTGCGCCGGTTCAGCCGTGGTCAAACGGACGAAGAGGTCGTTCGGACCGTATCCCAGTGAGAACTCCTCGAAAATATCACTATCGGGGACCTCGTAGGTCAACGCGTCCGCCCAATCTTCCTTCGGAGTGCTTTTACCGTCGACTTCAACTTTTACTTCGCCTATCACCCCCGTGACGGGAGAGACTTTCTCCACGTAAAGTTCTCTAGGTATCTCTTCAGCTGAACTTCCACCGCTGGAGTAAGAGTTTCTCAGGTGCGTTTTGAACAGGCTGTCGAATGTTTGATCATTACCGGAGTCCTGGTCCGTCCCGTACGTACCACCAAAACCAATCGCTGCCTTGTGCCGCTAGGATGGATTTCGATTTCTCCTTTCCGGAAGATGATTTGTCTTCGATTCTCCTTGCTTCTATTATCCTTCTCCAAGCAGCATCCTCCTCTGGCTCGCCTCTCCACGTGGCCAGGTCTCCCAGCCAAGACCCGGTCGCGAGGGTTTCTAAGGTATTCGTCTTTCCCGGATTGGCCTTGAAAAAGTTCGCGGGAGTGACGGTTTTGATCCAGTTTGCACCTTCAAGTCTATCGTAAAATCCCTCCAGGAAGTTCCTACCGTTGTTAGGGTATTCCGCCATAAACATCCAATTTTCTCCGTCCAGTGCCAGGGTCAAAAGGTGGTCCCCTGGATTTTCCAGTTTGTTCTTAACGGCCCGGAGTTCGCCCATCAAGTCGTCGAGAGCTGCTTCCGTGGGCTTGTTCCCATAGCTGAAGCTGATCCTGTCGGAGATCTCCGAATCTCGGAAGATCACGTTTAGGTTTTTAGTGGTCCCCTCTACCCGATATACCTCGGTTTTACTCGTGAACGAAGCACTCTCCCCTGTTGTCTTCTCCAAGATCCCTTCGTCCGTCACAAACCAGTCAAACCCTGCTCTTTCTATCGGCTCGAGAACGTCCTGACTTACCGCCTGTTCAGGCGGCCAGAGCCCGGCGGGTTCGTGGCCGAATATCTCCTTATACCTCTCTACCGCCATTCTAAGTTGTAAGTAGGCGTCCTCTTCCCAGGAGGTCTTTGTAACTTCTTCCCAGCCGTCGCTTGTAAGCAGGGGGAGGATTGGATGGTAATAGGGGCTAGTAATTATCTCGGAGCCGTTCTGGTCCGCCCACCTGTACATGTCGATGAGGTCGGCGCATATCTTGCGTTGGGCTCGTATGATCTCAATTACGTCTTCCCTGCTATAATGGTCTTGGCCTCTTAGGTGTTCGATTCCGTATCTTTCGTGGAGTCTGGGGCTTACCCCCCAGAGGAAGAAAAGCGCGGTTAAGTCCCTGATCTCCTCCTCTGTTAGGCTCCTCGTTTTCCTGACCTCGTTGAGGGCGGCGTAGCGTTTGGAGAAGTAAGGGTCGTCTCCATCATCGTCGAGGGGATAGGGGTTTATCCAGAAGAACTCCTCCTCAATTATTTCCCTCTCTTCTTCAGTAAGTTCTGCCGGGTTGGCGAGGGCAAGTTCCAGGTGGGGATCGGTCGCCCCGATGAAATTGTAGGTTCCT
>JAGXLQ010000209.1 GCA_018334595.1 Candidatus Bipolaricaulota bacterium
CTACAGAGGATCGGGTACTCAACCAGGACCTGCCTTGTATGGAACCTGGCGAGCGGGGCGAACTGGGCCCCGGGGGAAACTGCTGGCCACGGCTCGATTCGGTAAAATATTGAATATGCCCCTTCGGGCTTTCATAATTATTCGCTGCCCCGCGAGGAAATTACGTTAAGCAATCGGATTGATATCCGTACAGAGGTCCTACGACGACAAGTTGGTCACCCGGGCAGCCGCAGTTCGGTAATGACCTCTAGAGGGGAGGCTCAATGAAAAAAATCAATAACTCCACCCTGGCCGACGAGGGGAAGCCGGACTTTCAGGAGATCGCTTCCTTTCTCTCTTCTTCCTTAACGAAGGTCCCGGCCAAAGAGATCCAACGACTTAAGGACTCGATCTTCTGGGTGCAGTATCCCGGGGGAGACCTAGTAGTTCAGGAGGGGTCACTGTCTTCTAGCCTATACATAGTTTACAGTGGCCTCGTCAAGATCGGCAAGTACTCGAAAAAACGAAAGAAACGCGTGCTCAGGTTCCTCGGCCCACAGGAATGGTTTGGCCTGGAGGTACTGTTTTTGCCCGAACAGCGCACAAATATTCAGTTCGCCCGTGCGGTCCTGGATTCGGAATTAATTTCCATTGAGACTTCAGCTTTTCACGACTTCATCACGAAATATCCCCACGCGCTGTACGACCTATGCATGTGGTTCGCAAGAGAGGTGGCCATGCTCGAGTTCAAATTAACCCGCGAGACCTCCGACGGCTCACTGCAGAACTTTGCCGTCCTCCTTCTCGGCCTAAACGAAAAGTACGGGGAAGAGGTGGAATCCGGAAGCGAGATCAACCTTAAGCTACCAAGGAACACCCTCTCCGACCTCATGGGAGTCTCCGCAGAAACACTGAGAAGGCTGATTAACCAACTAAAGAGTTCGGAGACGATATCGACAAAAGATAACAAGATAACGATCTTAAACGAGGAGAAACTTCACGAGCTGGCCGGCATTCAAGATTTTTATCTTACAATAATGGGCGAGACCCTGTAAGCGTGCCGTTCTGGACCGGATGATAACTTCGTTAAAGTGTTTTCGGCCGAAAACTAAGCCGACATCCACTCGGTCACGTGGCGGGAAGAAACGGCCCGGCCACCCGAGGAAAAAGGTTTACCGGTCGGGGCTGCGGTACCTTGGAAATTACCTGGAAGATCGCCGTCGATCCCCTGAGGGGGAGATGGATGGCCGAAGAGAAGATTTCCCGGGGCCCATACCGCAAAACGGGCGGCGTCAACCCTATCGGAGGACCTTCCGGGACGGACTAGGGGTGGGCAGCTCACCCCCGAGCTACAAGAAACCAACGAGCTCAATCCCCTTGTAGACTCCGAACGCAAGGAGTCCGGCCGCAGTAGGTGAAGCCACCCAGCCGATAACTATTTTGAGGATCTTTCTCAGACTAACCGTCTTAACTCCCTTGACCAGGCCCACACCGATAATTGCGCCCACGATCGCCTGGGAAGTCGAGACGGGAATTCCAATGTAAGCGAAGAAGTTAACCGCACCGGCAGCTGACAGTTGCGCTGCTACGGCGGACAGGGGGTCAAGTCTCGTTATCCCCTTGCCCACGGTTTCCGTCACCCTCCTCCCATAAGTAATCATGCCCACCGACAGGGCAACACCGGCCATCAATGCCAGCCAGACCCTGTTAACCGCCAGGGCCGCCAGCGGCCCCACCGCGGTCCCGACAGTGTTCGCCCCCAGAGAGAAGGCCACGTACCCGCTAGACAGGATAACCAGGTAACTCAATATCCTGTCCCAGAGCAGGACCATCGTCACCCTTTTAAGGAAGAACGCCAGCAGGTGATAGGCCAGAAAACTCACGGCGGCGGTCAACAACGGGCTTATTACCCAAACTTCCGCTATAGTAATGACCTGCCCCAGGTTAACCTCGCTCCCCATCGACAACCCGGCACCAACAACCCCTCCAACCATAGCTTGAGAAGTGGAAACGGGGACCTTGAAAAAAGTCGCGAAAGTAACGAAGACCCCCGCTGAAAACATGGCGGCAAAGACCGCCTTCTCGTTCAGCGGGCTCCTGGCCACCCCCCTACCTACAGTTTCCATCACCTGGTGGCTCTGGAGAAGCGCCCCCAAGACTACGAATACTGCCACGAGGTAGATTATCTTACGATATGATATCAGGCCAGAGCCTACCGGGATACCTATACAGTTGGCCGTGTCGTTGGCACCAATATTCCAACCCACGTAGAGCCCGGCCAGGACTAGTAGAATAATCATGTAATCACGCTAAACACCGTTGACTTTTCCGAACCTCGAAGACGATGAATAGGTCCTTAACTTTACTTCTCTCAGGTCAATACCTCTCGACTGCCGTAAATAATATATATAGTAATTAACACTATGACTCATATATATTAATATGAAACTGGGGGTCCTGCAAGGCATCCCGGCCGTGGGGGGGGGCTGCCTCCACCACGTGACCACCGAGGGCCACTTCCGGTATCATACAGGCTCCGCTCCGTACGGAGAAATGGTGGTCCCACCGTAAGAACGCCCTTCAAACGCTCGATTCGAACCCGGGTAGAAAGCAATCGAGCGCGTGGTGATATTCTTCCGGGGAAAGCCTCTCTCGACAGGCCTTCTTTATCACCTTGCTCAGGGCCGGGTGGACGTGAATGCTGAAAGCCAAATCATCCACCCCTCTATCCGCTTCCATGGCAAGAACGATTTCCTGTATCAGTATGGATGCATTTGCCCCGACGATATGACCCCCTAGGACCTCGCCTTCCCTGGTTGAAATCACCTTGACGAAACCGTTCCGGGCACCGATCGCCTGGCCCTTGACGGTCTCGTCAAACCTGGAAAAGCCGATAACGATATTCTCCC